>JBMLMS010000427.1:0-2989 GCA_049243925.1 Pirellulales bacterium | reverse complement strand
GCATCCGGCTCTCGCTCCGGCAGCTGCCGATGTTTCGCACGCAGCTGCGGGCCATTCTGCGGGCGAGCGCTGTGGGCGACGTGCGGGTGCTCTTCCCGCTCGTTTCCACGATCGTCGAATTGCGGCAGGCGCGGCTCGTGCTTGCCGACGTGATGGAGGATCTTGCCGAGCACGGCATCGCGTTCAACCCCAAGATGCCCGTGGGCATGATGGTGGAGACGCCGGCCGCCGTGATGATGCTCGACGCCTTCATCAAGGAGGTGGATTTCGTCTCGATCGGCACCAACGACCTGATCCAGTACACGCTGGCGGTCGACCGTGGCAACAAGGAGGTGGCCGATCTCTACAACGCCTGCGATCCGGCGGTGCTGCGGCTCTTGAGCCGCTCTCTCGACGTGGCGCGGGAGGCCGGTGTGCCGGCCAATGTATGCGGTCAGATGAGCGGCAGCGTGATGTACACGCAGCTGCTTCTGGGGCTGGGCCTGCGGCAGCTGAGCGTGCCGCCGAGCGCCATCCCGGAGGTGAAGCAGGCGTGCCGAAGTGTTTCGGTCGCCGATTGCCGTGAGATCGCCGCACGGGCGCTCCAGATGGATAGCGCCCGTGAGGTGAAGGCTTTTTTGCGCGACCAGATGCGTCGCCGGCTCTCGGAGACCGTCGGCTGACGGCGTCGTCCACCGAGGACGCGAGAGCCCGAGGAAACCAGAAAGGAACGATGATTCATGAAGCAGGAAATGCTGATCAACGTGTCGCAGCCGGAGGAGTGCCGGATCGCGATCATGGAGGACGGAGTGCTGGAGGAGCTCTACGTAGAGCGGACCAGCCAGGACAACCTCGTGGGCAACATCTACAAGGGGCGGATCGTCAACATCGAGCCCTCGATCCAGGCGGCGTTCGTCGATTTCGGGGTGGGCCGCAACGGCTTTCTCCACATCAGCGACGTGGAGCCGCAGTACTACCGCCAGGGTGGGCTCGATCCCGACAAGGCATTCGACGTGGAGCCCCCGAGCCGGGGCGGTGATGCGGCGGGCGACGATGACGCCCGGCAACGGACGGCCACGAAGCGAAAGCCTCGGCTCGGCGACCGCCCCCGGGTGAAACCGCCGATCCAGGACGTCCTGCGGCGGGGCGACGAGGTGCTCGTGCAGGTGATCAAGGAAGGGTTCGGCACGAAGGGGCCGACCCTCTCCACCTACATCTCGATCCCGGGCCGCTATCTCGTGCTCATGCCGCCGCTCGGCCGCGTGGGAATCTCGAAGAAGATCGACGACGAGCGAGATCGCCGTATCCTGCGCGACATCATGCTCGACCTCAAGCCGCCGAAGGGCGTGGGCTTCGTGGTGCGGACGGCCGGCACCGAGCGGACCAAGTCGGAGATGGCCCGTGACATGGCCTATCTCCTCAATCTTTGGAAGAGCATCGTGCGCCGGATGCGGAAGTATTCCGCGCCGATCGACATCTACCAGGAAAGCGACATGATCATCCGCACGATCCGTGACATGTTCACGGAGGACGTGGGGCGAATCCTGATCGACGAGCCGGCGGCGTATGAGCGGGCGAAGGAGTTTCTCGAGCTCGTGATGCCGAAATACGCGGAGCGGCTCCATCTCTATGAAGGCAAGGAGCCGCTCTTCCACCGCTATGGGCTGGAGGAGGAGATCGGCAAGATGTATCAGCGCAAGGTGCCGCTCAAGGGCGGTGGATCGATCGTGATCGACCAGACCGAGGCGCTCGTGGCGATCGACGTCAACTCGGGCTCCTTCCGCACCGAGAAGAGCGCCGAGGAGAATGCCTACCAGATGAATCTGATCGCGGCCAAGGAGATCGCCCGGCAGCTCCGGCTGCGTGATCTCGGCGGTGTGATCGTCAACGACTTCATCGACATGCGGAAGGAGAAATACCGCCGCGGCGTCGAGAAGGCGCTCCATGAAGCGATGAAGCGGGATCGGGCCCGCACGAAGATCCTGCGAACGAGCCCGTTCGGCCTGGTCGAGATGACCCGGCAGCGGATTCGGCCGTCGCTCCGGAAGAGCATTTTCCGCGACTGCCCCACCTGCACGGGCACGGGCATGGTGAAGACGGCCGAGAGCATGGCGATCGAGGTGATGCGGACGCTGCAGCTCTCGGCGAGCCGTGACGATCTGGCCCGCCTCAACATCACGGTGCACGACGAGGTGGCCACCTGGATCAACAACCGCAAGCGGCGGGAGATCACGCAATTCGAGGATCAGACCCACATCCAGCTGCACGTGGACGGCAAGGACGGGGTGTCGCCGGAGCACCTCGTGTTCGAGGCCTGGGATTCCGCGGGCCGGAGCGTGCGGTTTCCCTGAGCGGGCCGGATGCCCGTCGGGCCCGGCGAGTGACGGGTTTTTCAGCCCCCACTCGACCGGGCACCGGGCGGTTGGTACCCTGCGAGACTCCCCGATTCGAGAGTGAACTCATTCATGGCCAAGACTGCCCCCACCGACACCGCCGCCACCATGGCGGGCTCCGACCACCTCTACGCGATCGTCGCCGACGGCGGCCGCCAATATCGCGTCATGGAGGGACAGGAGATCGAGATCGACTTCCGCCACCTGCCAGCCGGCAGCGAGATCGTGTTCGACGAGGTGCTCGCCGTCAGCGAAGCCGGCAAGCTGAAGCTCGGGAAGCCCACCGTCAAGGGCGCCAAGGTGAGTGCCGAGGTCGTGGGCCTCGTGCAGGGCGACAAGATCTTCGTGCAGAAGTTCCGCCGGCGCAAGAACTACCGCCGCCGCACCGGCCACCGCTCGGTGGGCACGAAGGTGCGGATCGCCGCGATCAAGGCCTAGCCCGTGGGGCAAGCGTCCCGCTTGCTGCTGTAGGACAGGCTTCAGCCTGTCATGCCGGAACGAGCCCAATTCGGCTCGGGGTTACCCCGTACCGTCTCGCCGGAAGTTCGATTCATCTGACGCACCGGCTTCGGGCTCCCCATATCCCGTCGCCGGACGTTCGCCTCCGCCCTCCAGGC
>JBMLMS010000426.1:0-5291 GCA_049243925.1 Pirellulales bacterium | reverse complement strand
CGCAACTTCCAGGTGGCCGACGTGCCTGCCGATAAGCTCAACCACCTCATCTATTCGTTCTTGAACCTCAAGAGCAACGGCGAGGTGGCGCTCTACGACAGCTTCGCCGCGGTCGAGAAGCGGTTCGGGGCTGGCGAGACGGTGTCGGGCGAGGCTGACCAGTGGTACTACCCGCCTGGCGACCCGCGGGCCACGCAAACAGTCTGGGGCAACTTCAATCAGCTCGCCCAGCTCAAGGAGAAAAACCCGCACATGAAGGTGAGCATCGCGGTGGGCGGTTGGACGCTCTCCACCCACTTCAGCACCGTCTGCTCCACGGCGGCTGGCCGCGAGACCTTCGCCACCTCGCTCGTGAACTTCCTCAAGACCTACCGGATGTTCGACGGCGTCGACTTCGACTGGGAGTATCCGGGCGGCGGCGGTCTCGAGAGCAACGCCGTGAGCCCGAACGACGGGGCCAACTATGCGGCGCTCCTGAAGCTCGTGCGCGAGAAGTTTGACGCGCTCGGCACCCAGCTCGGCCGGCGCTACGGCATCTCCGTGGCCTCACCGGCTGGATTCGACAAGATCGCGACCTTCAACCTCCAGGGGCTCACGCCGTACGTCGACCACTACAACCTCATGGCCTACGACTTCCACGGCACATGGGAGACGACAACGGGCCACCAGGCCGCCTTTACGGGCGACAAAAATGGGTATGACGTGAAGACGGCGGTCGATCTCTATCTCAAGGCCGGCGTGCCGGCGGCGAAGATCGTGCTCGGGGCGCCGCTCTACACGCGGGGCTGGAGCGGCGTGGCCGACGGTGGCGACGGCGGCTATCTCGAGAAGGCTTCTGGGGCCGCCCCGGGCACGTTCGAGGCCGGTGTCTACGACTACAAGGACCTGCTCCGCCAGGTGCAGGATCCGGCCGCCGGCTGGAAGCTCTACTGGGACGATACGGCGCAGGCCACCTACGTCCACAACGCGTCGAAGGGGCTTTACAGTTCCTTCGAGACGCCCACTTCGATCGCCCAGCGGTCGCAGTGGGCCGAAGACATCGGCCTCGGCGGCATGATGTTCTGGGACATCACGAACGATGCACTCGATTCGAAAGAGAGTCTCGTGAGTGCCGCCTTCGCATCGTGGGTGACCGACGACGACCTCGCCACGATCCGCTCGAAGTCGAGTCTCACGAACGAGCTCGTCGTGGGAGGCGACGGCAGGATCTCGGCCCTGCCGCTCCGGTAGGCCAACCGCCGAGAACGAGCGCGAGGCACTCGCCTGATCGACGAGCGAACGCGGGGCCGTGGCCGTGCGCGGGTTCTGGAGCCCACGCACGCCACGGTGCGTCCCCACTGATCACGTCTCGGCCAGCCGGCGGAGCGCCTTGAAGGGCTGGGTCGCCTGCATGACCTGCCGCTCGCGGACACGGGCGACCTGCCGGGCGACGGTGTGACCGATGCGGGCAGTGGCCCGATCGACCGCTGTGTTCCAGTCGGAGTCGACGATCGCTGCCACGAGCGTGCCGCACCCCTGGGTTTTCACCAGGATTCGGCAGACCTTGTCGATGCCACCCTTCGGGCCGTTGTGGTCGTGGAGAAAGACGATCGTCTTCTGAATCCGGCTCCCGAAGCGTGCGAGTGCAAAACGGAGCCGGCGGTCGATGCGGTCGGGCAGGTCGTCAGGCCGGCTGACACCGCGGTCTTTGAGTTCCCAGTTCATGGCAATGCTGTCCTCGAAAGGGGGCGGATCATCACTCGACACTGGACTATTTTTCGCCCTCTCTCCGTCCCAGGGAGACTTGATTGTTTCGTTGGTATGCATAGAAATTTCCGATGAGTTCCTGAGACCCCGGACACCCCTGCGATGGACTGGCTGAACTACCACCACCTGCTCTATTTCTGGATGGCGGCCCGCGAAGGAGGCATTACAAAGGCCTGCCGCAAACTGCACCTCACCCAGCCCACCGTCAGCGGGCAGATCCACGCACTCGAACGGGCTCTGAAGACCCGTCTCTTCGAACGGTCCGGCCGCACGGTCTCTCTCACCGAATCTGGACGGCTGGTGTACCGCTATGCAGACGAGATTTTTTCGCTCGGCCGCGAGCTCCAGGACGCGCTGCACGATCGGCCCCAGGGACAGGCGCTACGGTTTGCGGTCGGCGTGGCCGATACGCTGCCCAAGGTGCTCGTTCACAGGCTGCTCGCGCCGGCGCTCGACGCCGGCGACGATGTCCGTGTCACGTGCCTCGACGGTGATCCGGAGCGGCTGCTCGCCCAGCTCGCGCTGCACGAGCTTGATCTCGTCGTCAGCGATTTTCCGGCAAGCCCCCGGCTCGGCATGAAGACATTCACGCACCTGCTCGGAGAATGCGGCGTCACGTTCGTCGCCCGTGCCGACCTCGCCCGACGCCATCGCAAGGGCTTCCCATCGTCTCTCACCGGCGCGCCGTTTCTCCTGCCCTTCGGCAACACGGCGCTCAGGCGATCACTTGAACAGTGGTTCGACGAGCAAAACATCCATCCGCGGATCACGGGTGAGTTTGCCGACAGTGCCCTGCTCAAATCGTTCGGTGCGGCCGGCGGCGGTGTCTTCGCCGTGCCCACGGCCGTGGAAGACGACGTGCGACAGATGTATCACGTCGCGGTGGTGGGCCGGGAAGACGCGATCCGCGAACGGTTTTACGCGATCTCCGTGGAGAAGCGGCTTCAGCACCCGGCCGTCGTGGCGATCTCACAGGCCGCCCGGAAAAAGCTGTTTCGTTCGTCGGTGAGCCCGGGTGGCTGACCGCGGTTTTCTCTCTGGCGTCGTCGGCCATGGCACGGCATCATCCCCGCCCCGTCGGCCATCCGGTGGGGCCTGTTCGCCAGCCGCTCATCCCCGACGCCGCCCATGCTCACCCGCACGCCGCTCGGCATCTCCGCGATCGCGATCCATCAGCCCCCCTGGGAGCTCGCCAACGAGTGGTTCGGCGACACGATGCCGCGCAAGTTCGCCCATCACACCGGGATCGAGGCCCGCGGCATCTCGCTCGAAGACGAGGCCACGATGGGCCTCCGGGCGGTGCGGCGGCTCCAGCGCGAGACAGGCTGCAACCTCGCCGACTGCCGTGGCCTCGTATTCGTGTCGCCCGCGTCGATTCCACCGTCGGTGGCTCACAGACATCTCGATCCCGCCTCCGTGGCCCGTGAGCGGCCGAGCGCTTCCGCCCGCCTCGTGGCTCGAGCGCTCGGCATGCACCGCTGCCGCACGGTGGGGATCAACTGGTTCTGTTGCGGCTACAGCCGCGCCTTGTCGCTCGTCTCGCACCGCCTTGCGCCCCGGCTCGGGCTTCGTCGTGACGAGTTCGTGCTCGTCGTCGTGGCCACCCGCATCAGTCGGATCACCGACTTCGGCTGCCGGCAGACGGGCGGCCTGTTCGGCGACATGGCCTCCGCCACACTCGTGGCCCCGACGGCGAGCCATCGGCACCCCGCACATTTCAAGATCGAGTATGCCGACGCGGAGAAACAGCCGACCGAGCGGCCCGCCTTCGACTTTCACGTCGCCCAGCGGGTCGGCGTGCCGGCTCCGGACGGCGGCACGGTCTTCGCCGACGATCGGCTCGTCTACTCCCTCGACGGCATGGCGATCGCCGAGATCGCCCCCCGGGCGATGGCGGCGGCCGTCACCAAGGCGCTCGCGGCCCGCGGTCGCTCAGGAGGCGACGTGCGGTTCGTCGTGCCCCACCAGGCCGGCGCGGGTATCGTGCGATTCACCGGCATGAAACTCGAAGAACACGGCGTCGCCGGTGAAGTGGTCAACGGCCTCACGCGGCGCACCGGCAACGTCAGCGCCTGTTCGATCCCCCACGCGCTCCGCGCCACATGGGACCAGCTCACCGGCCTCGTCGCCTGCCCGAGCGCCGCCGTCGGCAGCCCCGGGAAGCCCGAAGTCTTGCAGGGCTGCATCCTGCTCGAATCGACGCCGCACCATGCCAGGCAGGGCAAGGCTGCGGCCTGACCGCGCCGCGATCTTCTTGGCATACACTGCCAGGAAAGCACCGCGTGCCATGCCCCCTTCAACTGCATCCCCCGCGACTCGTCGCACCCACCGGTGCCACGGCTACCACCCCGGCCTGCGATCGCCATGTCGCTCGCTCGCACTCGTGCTTCCGCCGGTGGACATCCCGTGCGACCGTGCAGCGCTCGACGCGCTCGACCAGACGGTCCTGGCCGCGTTCTGCCCCACGCTGCCGTATCCGACCGACCGACTGCCGAACGACCCTTCCCAGCCGGCGCTCGCGCTGGCGGGCCGGATCCTCTGGCTGGCTGCAGCCTTGGTCGAGGGCCTCGGGCTGCCCGTCTTCGAGGTGGGCCGGATCATCGCCGCCAGCCCTGAGCCCCCGGGCACGCGGGTGCGGGCGCTCGTACCGCTGCTCGACGGAATCCCGGAGCAGATCACCCAGCAGGCCTTCGCACACGCTCGCGACAGCCTCCTGCAGCTGCTCGCGGCACCTGCCGACCTCGATCGGGCACGGCAGCTTTGCACCTGGGTCGACGAGTCGTTGTTTCGGCGTTTCGATCAGCGTCCGGTCGTCAATGTGACGACGCTGGGCGTGCTGCGGGCCGCCTTCGAGCGCGGGATTCCGGTCAGGCACATCGACCAGCACATGTACCAACTCGGCTGGGGCTGCCGCGCCCGCTGGACCAGTCGCTCGGCCATCGACACGGATGCGGCCTTCGGCATGCTCGTGTCGCACGACAAGCATGCGACGGCCTCCGTGCTCCGGCAGGCCGGCCTGCCCGCCGCCGAACACGTGCTCGCCCACTCCCCCGATGCGGCGGTCGCCGCGGCGCACGATTTCGGCTGGCCGGTCGTCGTGAAACCCGTCGACCGCGACCGTGGCGAGGGCGTGGTGGCGGGCATCACGACGCACGACGGACTCCTGGCCGCGTACCACGCGGCCAGGCAGCTCTCAGACCGCGTCCTCGTCGAGCGACACGTCCCCGGTGTCTGCCATCGCCTGCAGGTGATCCGCGGCCAGCTGCAGTTCGTTTCCAAACGACTGCCCAAGGGGGTCTGGGGAGATGGCGTGCACACGGTCGCCAAGCTCGTGGCCGAGGCGACGTGGCTCGAACTGGAAAAGCCGCCGTGGAAGCGGCTCAAGCCGTTTCCGACCGACGACCGCAGCCGAGCCGCGCTCGGCGTCAAGCTCGGCGTCAAGCTCGGCGTCAAGCTCGGCGTCAAGCGGTAGGCCATCAGGCTGACCTGATCGGTGACGACCGACCCCTCCAGTTTTCCGCCCGATGGCGTGCGCGCTCGAGCAC
>JBMLMS010000425.1:0-3177 GCA_049243925.1 Pirellulales bacterium | reverse complement strand
GTCCTGTACTCTCAACACGACCGGAGTCGAGCATGCCTACCGCCGGCTCCGAATGCGGGTGGTTATCTGCCGCGCTGCGATTCGGAGAGCGGGATATGGGGAGCCCAAAGCCGGCGCCCATCAGCCCTCGCCGGCGTCGCCGAGGGTCATGAGCAGTTCGCTCATCTCGCCGGCTGCGTGGGCCATGCCCTGGCTGCGGGCGGCGTCGATGCCCTCGCGGAGGGCGCGGCGGGCGTCGTCGATCCGGCCGAGGGTCACGAGCTGGCGGCCGGCCATGTGGAAGGCGGGCACGTAGGCCGGGGTCTCGCGGGCGAGGGCTTCAAGGATCTCGAGGCTGGCGTCGGCTTCGCCGGCCGAGTCCATTTCGAGGGCCAGGCTATACCGCAAGAAGACGTCGCCGGGATCGTCGCGGAGCATGGCTTCGATTTTCGTGCGGCGGGTGGGCATCATGGCTGTGGTTCGGCTGGGTTTACGAGGAGCACGCGGCGGTCGGCTCCGCCGCCGGAAATTGCGATGGCCCGTTCCGAGAGGCAGACCACGGAGAGCGGAGTCGCGAGCCGCGCGACGAGCACAGCCACGGCCACTTGGCGGCCGGCGGCGAGCGCCGCGTCGATCCGCCACAGGCCGGCGTTGTCGCCGGCGGGGTTTGTGCCGTCGGAGACGACCCACAGCGTACCGGTGCTGCGGCAGTAGGCCGCGTCGCGAACCCGGGTGAGGTCGAGGCCGAGATCCAGCAGCCGCGGCTTGCCGGTGTTTGCATGAAACTCGACTGCGGTCCTGCCCGGCGCCGGTTCGTCGCGTTGTGAGATCACGACCCATTCATCGAACGGGCTTGCCGTCGCGGCCGCGAGTCGTGCGGGAGCCTCGAGTGGTGGGCAGAGCCGGTCGGCGAAGTTTCCCAGCCGTGCTCCGGCGATGGGCGCCCGCATGATCGGCGGCAGCGGAGCGGGAAGGCCGATGACCGCCAGCCAGTCGCGGGTGTCGCTCACGAACACGTCGACGGCTGGCGCCGCGTCGGTGGCATTGCCGAGCGGCAGCGATTGCAGGAGCGTCGGAGCTCCACCGTCGGCCCCGGGAGGCGCGAGCCGGAAGGCGCGAAGCGTCCATGCGGGGCCCGCCCGACAGACGATGGCGAGCGTGTTGGAGTCGACGCAGGCGATGGCTGCCGGGCGGACCGGTTCGGGGGAGCCACTGTCGAGATCGGCGGGGCCGATCGCCCGCCACCGTTTGGTGGCCGCGAAGGGATCGACCGCGACGACCTCTCGCGCCTCGTCGTCGAGCACGTAGAGCGTCTGGCCGGTGGCGGGTGCTGCCAATCTGCCGGCTCGGGGCAGGTCTCCCAGGATCGTGACCGCGGTCTCGGCGCAGGCGACGCGTGCGGTGAACCAGACCGCCACGAGCAGAAACGGCAACGCCCGGCTCGGCATCGTGCTATCCGTTCGCCAACGCCGGGAGCCCATGGGCCTGTTCCCACGCGGTGATCGCGTCGACGTGCTTGAGCGACAGGCCGATATTGTCGAGCCCTTCGAGCAGGCAGGTCTTGCGGAAAGGATCGATCTCGAACGTTTCGCGAAACCCCGCATCATCCGCCACGGTCTGCGTCTTCAAGTCCACCGAAAGACGGTAGGGATGGCCGGCGGCCGTGGCCGCCGCGGCACGGCGGAAGAGCTCCGCCACGGCGGCCTCCTCGAGCCGAATCGGGAGCATGCCGTTTTGGAAGCAGTTGGAGAAGAAAATGTCGGCGAACGTGGGGGCGATGACGACCCGAAAGCCGTAGTCGGCCAACGCCCACGGGGCGTGCTCTCGGCTCGATCCGCATCCGAAATTTCGGCGGGCGATCAGGATGCTCGCGCCCGTCTGCTCGGGCCGATTGAGTTCGAAGGCGGGGTCGAGCGAGCCATCGGGCCGAAAACGCCAGTCGAAGAACAGATACTGGCCGAAGCCCGTGCGTTCGATCCGTTTCAAAAACTGCTTGGGGATGATCTGGTCGGTATCGACGTTGGCCCGGTCAAGGGCGGCCACGACTCCGGTGAGCGACACGAACGGTTCCATCAGGCCCTCACGGACGGCTAGCGATACTGCCACGAACGAATGTCGACGAAGTGCCCAGTCACGGCCGCCGCTGCGGCCATCGCCGGAGACACGAGATGGGTGCGGCCACCCTTCCCCTGACGGCCCTCGAAGTTGCGGTTGCTGGTGGAGGCACAGCGTTGCCCCGGTGACAGCGTGTCGGGGTTCATGCCGAGGCACATGCTGCAGCCCGCCTCGCGCCACTCGAAGCCCGCATCCCGAAACACGCGGTCGAGCCCCTCCTCTTCCGCCTGCCGCTTCACGCGGCCGCTGCCCGGCACGACCATCGCGTGCACCCGCGGCGCCACGCGGTAGCCCTGGGCGACACGGGCCGCCGCCCGCAGGTCTTCGATCCGGCTGTTCGTGCACGACCCTATGAAGACGCGATCGAGCGGCAGATCGACGATCTTCGTGCCTCCCGTCAGGCCCATGTAGTCGAGGGCACGGGTCGCGGAATCACGGTCGCTGGGGTCGGTGAACGAAACAGGATCAGGCACCGCGGCATCCACACCCACGACCTGGGCCGGGTTCGTGCC
Organism: Pirellulales bacterium; assembly: GCA_049243925.1. GTDB lineage: Bacteria > Planctomycetota > Planctomycetia > Pirellulales > UBA1268 > RGVT01. The sequence continues at coordinate 571 of JBMLMS010000425.1, read as the reverse complement.
CCAGGTGACCTGCGGCACGACGTCGCCGGCCGAGTAGATCTCGACACGATCAAACGCGGCGTTCGGATCACTCGGCAGGGTCGCCCACCGGGCCACGGCCCGGTCGAAATCGCGGGGCGCGAAGTCGCGGCCGCGAAGATAGTCGAATGTTTTCTGATCGGGGGCGATCATGCCGGCGCGGGCGCCCGCCTCGATCGACATGTTGCAGACGGTCATCCGCTCTTCCATCCCGAGGCTGCGGATGCACTCGCCCGTATATTCGATCACGTAGCCCGTGCCACCCTCGGTCGACAGTTTGCCGATCAGGAACAGCACCAGGTCTTTGGCAGTGATCCCCGGCGCGAGCCGGCCGTCGACACGCACTTCGAACGAGCGGGGCTTCGACTGCCGAAGGGTTTGTGTGGCCAGCACGTGCTCGACTTCACTCGTGCCGATGCCGAAGGCGAGCGCACCGAAGGCGCCGTGCGTGGCCGTGTGGCTGTCGCCGCAGACGATCGTCATGCCCGGCTGGGTGAGCCCGAGTTCGGGGCCGATGACGTGCACGATGCCCTGATCGGCGTCACCCAAATCG
>JBMLMS010000424.1:0-9007 GCA_049243925.1 Pirellulales bacterium | reverse complement strand
GTGAGCCGAAGCCTGGAGGGCGGAGGCGAACGTCCGGCGAGACGGTACGGGGTAATCCCGAGCCGGCTTGGGCGAGTTGAGACCAATCCAGCGATCGCCCTCGGCGATGGAGCAGCGTACCGCCGGCTCCGACGCCGGCTTGGGCGAGTTGACCGGCGGCGGCCCGAAAGCCCCGCCTACTGGAACATCATCGACACCGACTCGTTCCGGTGGATGCGCTTGATCGCCTGGCCGAGGAGGCTGGCGACGGAGAGCACCGTGATGTTCGGGAGCATCTTGCCCGGGGTGAGCGGGATCGAGTCGGTGATGATGATCCCCGCGAAGGGGGCCGAGCGGAGGCGTTCGATCGCCGGGCCGACGAGGAGGCCGTGGGTGGCGGCGGCGTAGATCGCCTTCGCACCGTGGGCGTGGATCACCTCGGCCGCCGAGCAGATCGAGCCGGCGGTGCTGATCATGTCGTCGAACATGAGTGCCACCTTGCCCTCGACGTTCGCACCGATCACGTTCGCGCTCTTCGTCGTCTCGGCCGAGACCCGCCGCTTGTCGATGATCGCCAGCGGAGCGCCGAACCGGGTGGCGTGGCCGACCGCCCGCTTGATGCCGCCCACGTCGGCGCTCACCACCACGATCTCGTCGGGCGCGAGGTCGAGTGTCTGGAAGTAGTTATTGAGCACCGGGGCGGCGTAGAGGTGGTCGACAGGCACGTCAAAGAAGCCCTGGATTTGCGCGGCGTGCAGATCCATCGCCAGCACGCGGTCGGCGCCGGCGCGTGTGATCAGGTTGGCCACGAGCTTGGCGGTGATCGGCACGCGGCCGGAATCCTTGCGGTCTTGCCGGGCGTAGCCGAAGTAGGGGATCACGGCCGTGAGCCGGTAGGAACTCGCCCGCTTGAAGCTGTCGATCATCACGAGCAGCTCCATGATGTGCTCGTTGACCGGCGGGCTCGTGGGCTGCACGATGAAGACGTCGCGGCCGCGGACGTCTTCGTCGATCTTGCAGGAGATTTCGCCGTCGGGGAACCGGCCCAGCGAAAGCTTGCCCATCGGCAGGTTGAGATAGCGGCAGATGTCCTGGGCGAGCGGCTGGTTGGCAGGGCCCGCGAAGATCTTGAGGTCGTTCATGCTCCCACTGTGCCTTTCGCGCTGCGGTTGTTCAAGGCGGCGGCGACCGCCGCGAGTTGTTCCGGAGTGTTGACCGACAGCGTCTCGCTCGCGTCGAGGCAGGCGACCGCGTCGACGACCCGGCCCGCGTCGAGCAGCATGCCGGGGCAGTCGGTGATGTAGTATTCGCCGGCCGCGTTGTCGGGCCGTAGGGTCGCGAGGGCCCGGAGCAGGTCGCGGGCCTCGAACACATAGGTGCTCATGTTGACCTCGTCGATTGCCCGCTCGGCGGCGGTGGCGTCTTTCTGTTCGACGATCCGCTCGAAGCGGCCCTCTGCATCGCGGACGATGCGGCCGAGGCCCGTGGGGTCGGCCGTGATGGCGGTGCCCAGGAGGCACGACGCGGCCCGGGCCGTCCATTCCGCGAGCAGCCCCCTGACACTCTCCACCCGGAGCATCGGCGAATCGCCGCACACGATGACGACGGGACGGCGGGCATCGGGAGGGTCGGTGGCGAGTCGCGTGCGAATCGCCTCGGCAGCCGCGGCGACCGCATCGCCCGTGCCGCGTTGCTCGCGCTGGTGGGCGAACGACACGCCGGGCATGCCTGCGAGCGCCTGCTCGACCAGTTCGGCGCGGTAGCCAACGACCACGATCTGGTCGTGGATGCCGGCCGCGGCGAGGGCCTCGAGCACCCAGGCGACGAGCGGCTTGCCTGCGGCCTCGTGCAGCACCTTCGGCAGATCGCTCGCCATGCGCGTGCCCTTGCCTGCGGCGAGGACGACAGCGATCGGTGCGGGGGGCATGCGTGGGCTCCGGGGCCGCGGAATCCTAGCAGACTGTGGAACAAGTCTGCCGCCGCAGGAAGCGGCGATCAGCGACCCAGGAAACCCTCGGCGTTTCCTGCGGTCGATCAAGTGGAAAAAGGCCATGGACGGCTTTTTCCACGGAAAGCTAGCAGACTGTGGCCGAATCGGGCGGCGCGGCGGTACGCTGCCGACCGCGAGGCACGCAGGACGGAGTTTGCAAGGGAGCGAGGCGACGATGGCGACGAAAACAGTGCGGATCGACGGCGAAATCACCGAATCGCTTGGTGGGCTGGCCGTACGGGCGACGCGGCTGCGGGGCGGGCTTCGCGAGGGCGTGCTCGAGATCGAACTCGTCGCCGGCTCCAACCGCGTGATCGTGCTGCCCGACCGCGGGCTCGGTATCTGGAAGATTCATGTCGGTGGGGTCGAACTGGGCTGGCAGTCTCCCGTGGCAGGCCCCGTGCATCCGCGGTTCGTGCCGCTCGGTGAACCGTCCGGGCTCGGCTGGCTCGACGGGTTCGATGAGCTCGTCGCCCGGTGCGGCCTCGTGAACAACGGCGCTCCCGATTTCGACCCGAACGGCCGGCTCACGCACGGCTTGCATGGCCGGATCGCGAATCTGCCGGCGCATGACGTCGCGGTGACGCTTGACGATACGGCAGGCACCGTGACGCTCACGGGCGCCGTCGACGAGACCCGCTTCCTATGCCACGCGTTGCGGATGACGACGGCGCTCACGCTCCATGCCACCACATCGCGGCTCGCCTGGACCGACACCGTGGAGAACCGCTCCGATCGCGCCGCCACGCTCCAGATGCTCTACCACGTGAACCTCGGGCCGCCGCTCCTGGGCGCGGGAGCCGAGGTGGTCGTGCCGCTCGCCGAACTCGCCCCGCGCGACGCGGCCGCCGCGGCAGACGTGCCCACCTGGCATCGCTACACCGGGCCGCAGCCGGGCCGGGGCGAAGAGGTGCACTTCATGCGGCTCGAGCCCGATGCGAAAGGCCGGGCGACAGCCCTGCTCGTGGCGCCCGACGGCACCCGTGCAGCCAGCCTCTCGTGGCGCACGGCCGAGCTGCCCTGCTTCACGCTCTGGAAAAACCAGGGCGGCCTCGCCGACGGCTATGTGACCGGCCTCGAGCCCGGCACGAACTATCCGAACCCGCGGTCGTTCGAGGAGACGCAGGGCCGTGTGGTCGCGCTCGCGCCGCACGCGAGCGTGACGTTCGACCTCGCGCTCGAGCATTTCACCGGCGCGGCGGTCGCCGCCGAGCGGGCCCGTATCGCCGCTTCTGCGGCCGCGACTCCGCGGATCGACCGCGTGGCCCGCCCGGGCTGGAGTCGCGGCTGATCGCGGCAGGCTCCTCGCGTGGAGGTGGCGGCATGAAGTGGTGGAGAATGGCGGCTGCGACTTCGGTCGGCGTGTAGCCCGCCTCGAGCAGTCGCTCTACGAGCGGTGCATGCCGCGAACCGTCGCCGCCTTCGAGCGTGCCGCGCAGCTTTTCGAAGAGCGTGTCGGACCGGCGGCTCTCCACCGCCTCGGCTGTCGGCAGCTGCTCGCGGCGGATCTTCGACTTCGTGAAGCGTTCGATCGACTGCAGTTTGTAGATGCCCGCCCCCGACACGAGCGTGATCGCGCGGCCCTTGCGGCCCGCCCGGCCGGTGCGGCCGATGCGATGCACGTAGTCTTCCGCATCGTAGGGCAGGTCGTAGTTCACCACGAGCTCGAGATCGTTGACGTCGATGCCGCGGGCGGCCACGTCGGTGGCCACGAGAAACGCGAAGGCGGCCTTCTTGAAGCCGTTCATCACGCGGGTTCGCTGGGCCTGCGCCATGCCACCATGGAGACGCTCCGCGGAGCAGCCACGGGCCACGAGGGCGTCGGCGAGCTCTTCGACCATGTGCTGCGTGTTGCAGAAGATCACGCTGCTCTTCACGTCATGAAAATCGATCAGCCGAGCGAGAGCGTCGAATTTCGCATGATGCCGCACCTCGTAATACACCTGGTCGACGAGCGGCGGGCCGGTCACGACCTTGTGCGCGATCTTCACCGTCTTGGCATCGCGAGAATGCCCGCGCACGAGCGCCTGGATGGGCGGCGAGATCGTGGCGGAGAAAAACACGGTCTGCCGTCCGGGAGGGGCCGCTGCGAGAATCTTTTCGATGTCCTCACGGAATCCCATGTCGAGCATCCGGTCGGCCTCGTCGAGCACGAGCAGCCCGACTCCCGAGAGGTCGAGCGTGCCGCGGGCCAGATGGTCGGTGAGCCGACCCGGCGTGCCCACCACGATATGTGCGCCACGCGAGAGTTCCGCGAACTGCCGCTCGTACGACGCGCCGCCGTAGATCGGGACGGAGCGCACGCCTTTGCGAAACGCCGCCAGTTTGTGGACTTCGTCGGCCACCTGCGTGGCGAGCTCGCGGGTCGGCACGAGGATCAACACCTGCGTGTGGCTCTTGGCCGCATCGACCCGCTCGATCGCCGGAATGCAGAACGCCGCCGTCTTGCCCGACCCCGTCTCCGACTGCCCGACGACGTCGTGCCCGCCGAGAATGAGCGGGATGGCGCTCGACTGGATCGGCGAGGTTTCCTCGAAGCCGAGCTTTTCGATTGCCTTCAACACCTCGGCGGAGAGGCCGAGCGTGGCGAACGGCACGTGCCCGGGCCGGGATGCAACGTCAACGGGGCGGGACGAATCTGGCTTCGACATCATCGGTTGATTCAGGATCGACTCACAGGGGCCACAGACGAGCTCCGGCTCGGGGGCGGCAAAAGTCTCCTCGCGTGGGCCGCGGCGGCCCAATGCTCGTCGAGCGTTCGCCGACCCCCTCGCCTACCCGTGAGGGTGGGCTGAGCCGTGCTTCGTCGCATCAGTGATGCGCTGTTCGATGCGCTATTTAGTAGCGACGTCCGCCGCCACCGCCGCCGCCACCGTAGCCGCCGCGTCCGCCGCCACCGCCGCCGCTCTCGCGGGGCTTGGCCTCGTTGACGGTCAGGGCCCGGCCGTCGAACTCCTTCTCGTGCATGCCGCTGATCGCCCGCTGTGCGGCGTCGTCGGTCTGCATCTCCACGAAGCCGAAGCCCTTGCTGCGGCCGGTGTCGCGGTCTTGGATGACCTGCGCGCTCACCACCGTGCCAAACTCGAGGAACATCTGCTCGAGAGAATCGCTCGTCACGCTGTAGGCGAGGTTCCCGACGTAAAGCTTCTTACCCATTGCGAAAAAACACTCCTGCCAATGACCCAAAGATGCTTTCGGGGTCACGTCGAAAGGGCCAGAAAATGGCAGCCCGCCAGAGGGTCAAGGCGAGGAAGAAGAGGCGGGGAAGGCGAAATCGCCACAGCGCGTCGTCGAGCGTCGTCTCCAACCGACACGTGAATGATAGTTCACGACGGCACGAAACGCAACGGCGCCGGCTGGTCGGGGGCGGGGGGTCAGTTGGCCTGTTTGAGCGTTTCCAGCCAGGCGACGAGATCCACGAGTTCTTGTGCGGAAAGCGCGGCCGCCAGATCGGCAGGCATGAGCGACACCGGCTGCTTCGCCAGCTCAGCGATTTCGCCGGAGGGGGTCGTCATGTCGATCCCGTCGGCGCCGCGGATCACCACCTCTGCGGGCGACTGTGAGACGAGCAGCCCCGTCATACTCCGGCCGTCGTCGAGCACGACCGTGTGGGTTTCGTAGTTGTGGCTAATCGCTGCAGATGGCGCGAGAATCGCTTCGTAGAGCGCCGACCTCGAGAGCTTGGCGCCGATGCCGGACAGATTCGGCCCCACCGATTTGCCCTCGGATCCCACCACGTGACACTTCGCGCACGTGCCGGCGCCCGCAAAGACGGCTTTGCCACGGGTGACATCACCTCCCCGCTTCATCAGGTCGGCGACAGGAGGCAGAGCGCCCTCCTTCGCCTTGGGCATCGGCAGCACGTCGGCGGCCGCCTGGCGCACGTCGGCCCACGGGCATGAGGCGATCGCAACCGCCGCCACCTGCGGCAGTTGGCCGGTGAGCCCGCCTGCCTTCGCGAGTGCCACCACGTCTTTCGCTCCGCGGTTCGAGCGGGCGAGCCCTTGCACGGATGCCGTCCGAATCTGAGGCGTGGTATTGGCGTCGGCGATGCAGGCTGCAAGCAGGGCGGTGCCTCGGCCCGACCCATGAATGCCGATGGCCGTGAGCAGCCGCAGTGCAGCCGCGTCGGCCGTGGCCACGCGCAGCCTCGCTGCTTCCTCGCCTCCGAGGTCGAGCGCGGCGCCCGCGGCAGCCGATGCGAGCTGTTCGTCGGTCGTGTCGGCTGTCGCGATCGTGAGCAGGTCGGCGACGGCGGCCGTGCGGCGAAACCGCTGGGCGAGTTCGACGAATCGCCTGGTGCCGGCGACAAAGCCCGCCGCTTCGTCGATGCGTGTCGCGAGCTCCGGATCGGCCGCGTCTGCCGGCGCCAGGCGGATCACGAGCTCGGGCAGGATCACGCTGCGTTTTTCTTCGGCGGGTGCGAATGTCTTCACGAGCCGCCGCAGGGCTTCGAGCATGCGCGGCTGGTCTTGGAAATCGAGGGCCCGTACGAGCCCGAGTGCCTCGCTCGTGGTCGTGGTTGGCTCGGCGATGAGGTCGCAGAGCAAGCTCGGCGTGTCGGAGGAGCGGCTTCGCCAGACGATCTCCCGGCCGGCCGGGTTTTTCCAGCTATCGCCCACGATTGTCAGCCAGGCCCGCAGCCGGCCGTCCCACTGGCCGGGGCCGTCGAAGCCCGCGACGCTGTCGGCGCCGATTCCGAGGGCCTCGAGCTCCCAGCGGTCGCCCGCCTCGTGACGGGCGGCGAGGGTGGCCCAGGCGCGGTCGGCCCGCTGGTCGGCAACGCCGCGGAGCGCGATCGCGCACTCTCGCGCCACGGCGGCCGAGGCGGCAGGCGCCAGCCGCTCCACGAGGCCGATCACGTCGCCTCGAGCAAGCCGCCGCATCCGCAGGGCGATCACGCGCATCTCGTCGCTCTCCGCTGCCAGGGCCTCGCTCACGCGCTCCGCCTCACCGGGGAGCGTGCCCGCGGCCCACGCCAGCCTGGCGGCGATGCGGGGGGCCGGAGCCTGGGATCGGGCGGCGGCAAGTGCCTCGCGGGCCGCATCGGGCTCTGCTGCGAGTCGCTCGAGGGCGGTCGCCCGTGTACACAGATTCGGACTTGCGAGGGCCGCTACGGCCCCCTGTGCCGACTGGAAATCGACCGCCGGCACCGACCACTTCGATCCCACCGGGGCGATGCGGTAGAGCCGGCCCTTCTCAGTGTCGGCCATGCCATGGCCACCCACCCCGGGGTCGTACCAGTCGGCCACGATCAGCGACCCGTCGGGCGCCACGCACACGTCGCTCGGACGAAACCAGCGATCGGCGACGCCATCGACGAGCGTTTCGCTCTGCGCCGTGAACCCCGCCCCGTGGGGTGCCACGTGATACGCCCGCACCACGTTGGGCCCCGCATCGCAGTGGATGAGTGATCCACGAAACCGCTCGGGCAAGAGCCCGCCTTCGTAGACGCAGATGCCGGTGGGCGATCCGCCTCCCGTCTGGAGCAGGTTCGGCACCACGCCAGGATCGTTCTGATGCCAGTGCTGCAGCGGAATCTCCGCCTCCAGGTTCGTCCGCGGCACCCGCCAGCCGGCGCCCGTGCGCTCGTCGACGTAGCCGTAGTTGCCGTGCTGCATCACGAAGTTGATGCGGACGCCGCGATTGCCGTCGTCGTCGTTGTCGCTCTGCCAGAGATTCCCGAAGGAGTCGACGGCCACCTCGTAGTTGTTGCGGAAGTTGTGCCCCAGCACCTCGAAGTCGCTGCCGTCGGGCCGGCAGCGAAACACCATGCCCTGCCGGTAGGGTTTGCCGGAATCGTCGACCACGTTGCCGAAGCGGTCCTTGACGGGCTGCCCGTCTTTGTCGTGCACCGCTTTGCCGGTGTTGCCGAAGTTGAAATACCAGCGGCCGTCGGGGCCGACGACGAAGGCATGCACGGAGTGGTCGTGCTGCGGCAGGCCGATCTTCGTGAACAGGGATTCGCGGCGGTCGGCCTTCAGATCGCCGTCGTCGTCATGAAAGATGAAGACGTCGGGCGCGCACGACACGATCACCCTGCGGCCCGGGCCTTCGCCGATCACGCAGATGCCGAGGGCCGAATCGACGTCGCGGCCCTGGTGAAACACGGTCTGCTTGTCGGCCACACCGTCGCCGTCGGTGTCTTCGAGCACGAGGATGCGGTCGCCTTCGGGCCGTGTGTTCCTCTTGCCGCGGTAGTTCACCACCTCGCACACCCACACCCGGCCGTGGGCGTCGACATCGATGTCGGCCGGACTCGAAAGGAGCGGCTCAGCGGCGAAGAGCGTGGCCGCGAGGTCGGGAGGAGTGGCCAACGCCTCAGGGCCGGCCTTGCCGTCGGCGGCTTCGGCACTCGTCGCGGACAGGCAGATTGCGAACGCGCACCATATGCGCATGCGAAGGTCGTGCATCGCGAGCTCCATAGGAAGAGCCCCGAATATACCATCCACCACCATCCGGGAGTCCGCCCCACGCGATGCGCCGCGGTCAGATCGGGGTCTTGAACCCCATGGCCCGCACGGCGCACCAGCCGTTGACGCCCTCGAAGATCATGAACGCCCCGCCGAGCATCGCGGCGATGCCGGCATAGAGCGCCCACGAAGGAAGCCAGCCCAAGACGGCCGCCGCGACGAGCCCGGTGCCGATGGCATCGGTGACGATGCCCATCGTGGTTCGCAGCGTGCGCCCGCGTTTGTCAATGTTGCATTGCATGATTGAGTGGAGGCGGCGGGAGTCGAACCCGCGTCCCGTGATGTTTCAGCACAAACGTCTACGTGTGTATCCGGTCGATTTAAGTCTCGCCCGCGCGTCCCCGGCCGGCAGGGTGCGTCGCGAACCAGCCCGGAACGTTTTTAGCCCCGGCCGTACCAGGCGGTGAACCGGGGCGAGTCGGATTTGGCGACCGATTGGGAGGCCCTTCCGACTGGGGCCATCGCTCGGGGTTGCTTAGTTAAGCAGCCAGAGAGAAACGAGCTTCGGCAATTGAAGCTTGGTCGACTTTTAACGTGGCCAGCCGACCAACCACGACACGCAATC
>JBMLMS010000423.1:0-9727 GCA_049243925.1 Pirellulales bacterium | reverse complement strand
CCGAAACGTTTGCCGCTTTCGAGGCTCATCTCCGCGACAACGCCGTCGATGCGGCACGACAGCCGGCGCGGGGCCCGCCCAGAGATCGAAGTCGAGGCCTGCAGGCAGCGGGGCGGGCGTGTCGACGAGGCCGATGCTCTTGCGGCGCTTGTAGCAGAGCGCGTGGGCCAGCGACACCTTCCCGATCGCCCCGGAGTGGATGAACTCGATCGCCTGGCGCATGCCCGTCATGCTGCGGCTCTGCGCGCCCATCTGGCAGATCTTGCCGAGCTTCCGGGCCCACTGCGTGGTCACGCGGCCCTCCTCGACGTTGTGGCTGCACGGCTTTTCCACATACACGTCCTTGCCGGCCTGCATCGCCCAGATCGACATCAGGGCGTGCCAGTGATTCGGCGTGGCGATCGAGATCACGTCGATCGACTTGTCTTCCAGCAGCCGGCGGATGTCCTTCTCGAACCGCGGCTTCACGGGCTGTTTCTCGAGCCGTTTGGCCACGCGGCCTTCGGCCTCGGGGTCGCAGTCACAGATGGCCACGAGGTCCGCACCGGGATTGCCGAGCCACCCCGCGATGTGGCTGAAGCCACGGCCCGTCGGGCCCACGCCGACCACGGCCACGCGAATCTTGTCGTTGGGGCCGACCGGACGCGCTGCCGCCGGCTCGGCGGCAGACATGATCCGGTCGCCAACGGTGGCGGCTGCGGCCAGGCCGAGAGCGCTTTCTACGAAACTGCGACGGGTCAACGACATGGAATAATCCTCCTCGGTCGACGCAGTATAGTACGGAACGACTGTTTCTCTCCACGGAGCTTGATCAATGGACGGGACGCCGCGTCTCCGCCGAATCATCGCCCTTGTCATCGCGTCGTGCGCGGTGTCGGGCATGCTTCCGGCGGCTGAGCCGTACGACGTGAGCAAGACCGCCACAGGAGGGGCACGCGTCCGGCTGCACGGCGAACCGATCGCAGAGTACCTCGTCGACCGGGGCAACAAGCCGTTTTTGTGGCAGATCATCGGGCCGACCGGGAAGTCGATGACCCGCGGGTTTCCGATGGCCGACGTGCCCGGGGAAACTACCGACCACGTCCACCAGCGCGGGCTCACGTTCGCCCATCAGGGCGTCGCGGGCTACGACACATGGGCCGAGGCGGCCACGTATGGCTACGGCGACACGCCAAAGACGGCCGAGAAGATCACCACGCTCGGCGCGATCCGGCACCGCGGCTACCGTGCGCTCGCCGGTGGCACGACGGCAGTCATTCACGCCCACGGCGAGATCGTCGATGCCGCGAACAAGCCGCTCCTCGCCGAAGAGCGCCGGATGACGTTTTCGTCCACTCCAGACGCCCGGATCATCGATGTCGACATCGATCTGGTCGCCGCCTACGGTCCGGTCGAGATGGCCGACATGAAGGATGCCGGCGTCTACATCCGCGTACCCGACAGCATGGCCGTCGACCGCCGCCAGGGTGGCACGATCATCAATAGTGCCGGGCAACGCGACGCCGACGCCTGGTCGCGCCATGCCGAGTGGGTCGACTACCACGGGCCGGTCGACGGGGAGCACCTCGGGATCGCGATCCTCAACCATCCGCAGAGTTTTCGGCATCCGACGGCCTGGCATGTGCGCACCTATGGCCTGTTTTGCGCGAACCCATTCGGCATGAAACAAATGAACCCCGACGCCGAAAGTGGCGCCGTGTCGCTCTCATCGGGAGCGCGGATCAGCCTGCGGCACCGGTTTATCTTCCACGTTGGCGACGAGCAGCAGGCGGGCATCGCTCGTGCGTATGAGGCCTACGCTGCTTCTTCGCCGGCCCCGCTCGCACCCTGACGACGACAGGCACCATGCGCTACGCGATCTGCAACGAGACATTTCAAGACTGGCCGCTGGAGAAGGCCTGCGACTTCGCCGCGGCCTGCGGCTACCAGGGGCTCGAAGTCGCGCCGTTCACGCTTGCCAGGCTCGCCACCGACGTGAGCCCCGCGCAGCGGGCCGACGTTCGTCGCACGATCGAGCGGGCCGGCCTCGAGTGCGTGGGGCTTCATTGGCTGCTCGCCAAAACCGAAGGCTTTCACGTCACGCATCCCGATGCGGAAATCCGCGGGCGAACCGTTGGCTATCTCGAAGACCTCGCCCGTCTGTGCCGGGATCTCGGCGGCCGGGTGATGGTGTTCGGCTCACCGCATCAGCGGAGCCTGCTGCCCGGCGTGACGCCGGAGCAGGCGATCGATCGGCTCCACGAGGTTTTCAGTCGGTTGGTGCCGACGCTCGAGGCCACCGACACGGTGGTGGCCCTCGAACCGCTCGCACCAGCCGAAACGAACGTGCTGAACACGGCCGCGGAAACATGCCGCCTGATCGATCGGATCGGGTCTCCGCATGTGCGGCTCCTGCTCGACGTGAAGGCGATGTCGAGCGAGGCAGCGCCGATCCCCGAGATCATCGCGGCGAGCGCCGGGCATCTCGCGCACTTCCATGCGAACGACGCCAACCTCCAGGGCCCGGGGTTCGGTGCTGTCGACTTCGCCCCGATTTTCGCTGCGCTTCAGAGCATCGGGTACGCCGGCTGGACGAGTGTCGAGGTGTTCGACTACACGCCCGGCGTCGAACGCTTGGTGCGAGAGAGCATCAGCTACATGCAGAGGCACGCGGCGGTCTGACCTCACCACTCAGGACAGGCTGGCTGAGGTGGAGGCGCATGGACAGCGGAGGGTGAATCGGGGAGAATCCGCCCACTTCCAGCTTTTTTTGCAGATTCTCCCGGAGTGTTCGCATGACCGCATGGCCAGTCCACGGCCGGATCGACGGCCCCATCGTGATGATCGGCTTCGGGTCGATCGGCCGCGGCACGCTGCCGCTGCTCGAGCGGCACTTCGAGTTCGACCGCTCCCGGCTCGTGGTCATCGACCCCGACGACGCCAGCCGAGAGATCCTCGACCGCCACGGGGTGCGGTTCGTCCATCAGGCTGTAACCCGCGACCGCTATCGCCATCTGCTCGAGCCACTGCTCACCAGCGGCGGCCAGGGCTTCTGCGTGAACCTCTCGGTCGACACCTCCTCGCTCGACATCATGCGGCTCTGCCGCGAACTCGGATCGCTCTATATAGACACCGTGGTCGAGCCGTGGCCCGGATTCTATTTCGATCGCAGCGCCGGGCCGGAAGCCCGCACCAACAACGCCCTGCGGACCACGGTTCGCGAGGAGAAGGCCCGGCATCCGGGGGGCACGACGGCCGTGTCCTGCTGCGGGGCCAATCCCGGCATGGTGTCGTGGTTCGTCAAGCAGGCGCTCGTGAATCTCGCCCGCGACCTGGGCCGCTCGTCGCCCACGCCGGCTCCCGATGACCAGCCGGGCTGGGCCCGAATGATGCGCGACCTGGGCGTGAAGGGGATTCACATCGCCGAGCGCGACACGCAGCGGTCGCGACATCCCAAGCCGATGAATGCCTTCGTCAACACGTGGAGTGTCGAGGGCTTCCTCTCCGAAGGCATGCAGCCGGCGGAACTCGGCTGGGGCACCCACGAGAAATGGCTGCCCGACAACGGCCGCCTGGAGACGATCGGCACCCGGGCCGGCGCCTATCTGCTGCAGCCCGGGGCCAACACCCGCGTGCGGTCGTGGTGCCCGACCCCGGGTCCGCAGTATGGCTTCCTCGTCACGCACAACGAGTCGATCTCGATCGCCGATTATTTCACCGTGCGCGACGACAAGGCCGGCGTCACCTACCGGCCCACCTGCCACTACGCCTACCATCCCGCCGACGACGCCGTGCTGTCACTGCACGAGCTCTTCGGCCGGGGCGGCATCCGCCAGGAGCAGATCCACATCCTCGACGAGCACGAGATCGTGGATGGGATCGACGAACTGGGCGTCTTGCTCTACGGCCACGAGAAAAACGCCTACTGGTATGGCTCGCAGCTCTCCATCGACGAGACCCGCGACCTCGCTCCCTACCAAAACGCCACCGGCCTGCAGGTCTCCTCGGCCGTGCTCGCGGGGATGGTGTGGGCGATCGAGAATCCGACGGCGGGAATCGTGGAGGCCGACGAGATGGACTTCGAGCGGTGCCTCGAGGTGCAGCGTCCCTACCTCGGGCCCGTCACCGGCCACTACACCGACTGGACTCCGCTTACCGGCCGCCCCGGCCTATTCAGCGAGCCCATCGACGAGACCGACCCGTGGCAGTTCAAGAACGTGCTCGTTCACGATGCGTAGGCGGAGGCCGTGGCCGACCGGGCGAGGTCTGCCTCGAGCGGCCTGTGCGGCGGGATGCCGAGAGCCGCGAGTTCGCCGTGATATGCCCGCACGCCTTCGTCTGAGCCGAGGTCACCGTCGGCGACGGCCCGCAGGATCTTCACGAAGGCGAGCTGGTGTTCGGCGGCGTTGATCTTGCGGCCGAAGAGCGCCACGCGGGCGCCGTGCTTCTTCGCCTCGGCGACGAGCCCGAAAGCGTCGTGCGTCGTGCCCGCCCCGCCTCCGAGGATGCCGACGACGACCGACCGGTCGTAGGCCGCGAGTTGCTCCGTGACCTCGGGCCCGAGGAACGGAATCTTGAGGAAGATCGGCCGGCCGGCCCGCGGCACGCCAGCCAGGCAGCGGGCCACGTGGTCGGCCAGGAACCGCGCCACGTCTTTCGGCTTGTCACCCGCAGGCCGCCCCGGCACCCGGTCGAGCGCGTTCGGAAAAAACACCTCGAGAAAGTGCCGGAAGCCTGCCTGCTCGGCCTCGATCCGAAAGGTCTTGTACGCCTCGAGCATCGCGCGGTCGAGCACGGCGTCGTCGTTGAGCGTGAGCGAAAAGAGGCCGAGATTCGCGCCGCGGCCGGGGTCGGCATGCGAGCCATCGACGCGGCCGGTGCGGGCCTGGGCGATCGTCGTCGTGGAGAAGGGCAGGGCGGGCTGTTTTGCGTAGCTGCCTGTGCCCGCGGCGAGCCAGATGTCGGTCGTGTCGTTCATGCGCACGGCGGGTGTCACGGCCGTGCCGGCAAAGATGTTTTCCTCGATCGCCAGCACCTCGTTCGTGCTCGCGCTCATGAGCATGATGTCGACGAGCCCCTGCTTCGTGAGGGCTCGGATGTTGTCGCGGTAGGCGCTGATCGAATGAAATGGTCCGTGGCCGGCGGCGCCGCCGGGGGCGAGCCCCGGAGCGGCGAGCCCAAAGGCCATGTCGGCGTCCTTGGCGTCGGCGAGGATGAAGTCGCGGCAGCCAGGGTCGGCCACGATTCGGGCGAGCTTGAGATCGAGCGATTTCTGGAGGGGTTTCATGGGCGTCATGCTAACGATTTCCGCAGAATAATCGCGGCAGGCGTATGGTAAAGCGTAAATGTTTTACGTTAAGTGGTAACTCCGGGCGGGTACGGTGATGGCATCCGGCGGACGCACCGCCACGTCACCACTTCGCGCAAGGATTCGTCGCATGGCAACTTCGTCGTACCGCTTCTCGATTGGCCCCTGGAACCTCGGACAGGGCGGCGACCCCTTTGGCCCGCCGGTGCGGCCCGCCGTGCCGTTCGACGCGGTTCTCGACACAGCCGTGAGCCTCGGCTTCGAGGGCATCCAGTTTCACGACGACGACGCCGTGCCGGACCTCGAAAAGCTGGCGCCGGCGCAGGTGGTGAAGCAGGCCGAGGCGATACGCCGGAAACTCACCGACAAGGGGCTCGTGGCGGAGTTCGTGGCGCCCCGTCTGTGGGAGCACGCCCACGGCATCGACGGCGGCTACACGTCGAACGACCCCGCCGCGCGGACCTGGGCGATCGAGCGGTCGAAGCGGGCGGTGGACGTGGCCCTGGCCCTGGGCACCGATCTGATCGTGATGTGGCCGGCCCGCGAGGGCACTGCCGTGCGCGAGAGCAAAAACCCGATCGAGGCCTCGCGGCAGATGCTCGCGGCGATCGACGCGATTCTCGGGGCCCATCCCAGGGCACGGATCGCGATCGAGCCCAAGCCCAACGAGCCGGTCGATCACGCATTCGTCCCGACGATCGGCCATGCGCTTGCGCTCGGCGCCCGCTCGGCCGACCCGGCCCGCGTGGGTGTGCTCATCGAGAGCGCCCATGCCATCCTGGCCGGTCTCGACCCCTCCGACGAAATGGGGTTTGCCCTCGCGGCGGGAAAACTCTGGAGCGTGCACTTGAACGACCAGAACGGCCTTAAGTTCGACCAAGACAAGGTGTTTGGCGCGGCAAACCTGCGCGGTGCCTTCGACCAGGTGCGGGTGCTCGAGGCTGCGGGCTACGCCGCCACGGGGGCCTTCGTCGGGTTCGACGTCAAAGCCCATCGCACGCAGCCGGCCGACAAGGCCACTGCCCACCTCGCCACGAGCAAGGCGATCTTCCTGAAGCTCGTCGAAAAGGCCCGCTCCTATCCCGTGAAGGTGGCCGAGCAGTGCATCGCCTCGCGAGACTACGAAGCCCTCGAGCGGCTCGTGCTGGAGCACCTGCTCAGCTGTTAGGTCGACCCGAAAGCCCGAGGCGTAAGCCGAGAGGAGCGCAACCCCGATCACGCGTATGAAGTACGCACCCTCCACTCGGCTCACGCCTCGGGCTTCCCTCGCCGAGCCGCCGCTCGTGGCGGTGATCCTCGACGCCGCACGGCCGTACGACCGGCTGATCATCGGCGGCGTCGCGCAATACGCCCGTGAGTACCGGCGGTGGAGCCTCTACGTGGAGGAAGACCCGCTCGAAAAACTGCCCGACCTGAAGCGCTGGCACGGGCAGGGGATCATCGCCAACTTTGACGACCGGAAGGTCGCTGCCGCGATCCGTGGCCTGAACATTCCCGTCGTCGGCGTGGGGGGCGGCTATGGTTGGTATGACGAAGCCTCCGGCATCCCCTACGTGTACACCGACAACCGCGCCATCGGCCAGCTCGGCGCCGAGCACCTCCTCGCGTGTGGCTTCGAGCAGTTGGCGTTCTGCGGCTTTCCCAAGTCTGCAATCGGCGGCTGGTCGGCAGAGCGGGCAGCCGCGTTCGAGGCGGTGGCTTCTGAGTCGCGCCGTGCCTGCCATGTGTTCACCGGGCGGATCGGGATGGCCCGCCGCTGGGACGACCTCCAGGCGGAACTGCAAGCCTGGCTCCGCGGCCTGCCCACGCCTGTCGGCCTCATGGCCTGCAACGACTTTCGGGCCCGGCACGTGCTCGAGGCCTGCCGCGCCCTCGGTCTGCGGGTGCCGCACGACGTGGCCGTGATCGGCGTCGACAATGATTCCGTGATCTGCGATCTCACCGACCCGTCCCTCTCGAGCATCGATCAGTCGGCCCGGCGGATCGGATATGCGGCGGCCGAGATCCTCGACCGCCTCATGCAGGGTGTCGAGGTGCCGGCGACCCGCGTGGTCGTGCCGCCGATCGGCGTCGTCGCCAGGGCGTCCACCGACACCTTCGCGACCGCGGATGCGGAAGTGGTGCAGGCGCTCCAGGCCCTCCGCACCGATCCCTGGCACAAGCCCCGGGCCGACGAGCTCGCCGCGGCGGTCGGCATCTCCCGGTCGAGCCTCGAGCACCGGTTTCGGGCGGCGGTCGGCCGCTCGATCCACGAGGAGCACGTGCGGCTGCGGCTGGCCGCCACGCGGAAGCTGATCGTGGAGACCGACCTGCCGCTGAAGGCTGTTGCCATGCGGGCGGGCTTTCCGTCGCTGCAATACATGACGACGTTCGTGCGGCGGCACACGGGCCTCACCCCGGCACGGCTGCGTGCCGTTGAGCGGGCGCGGTGACGAGGCGGGCGGCCTACCGGCCCAGTACGGCAGGCCAGGACAGCAGCCCAAGACAGTCTGGCGACGCTCAGTGAAACTGATACAGCGTCGTCACGATCACGCCTTCATGTTCCGGCACGGCGCAGAGCTGCCGCCGGGCGACGGCCTGGAGGTTGAACGGTGGCTGCATGAGATCGACGCCGCTGCCCGCCTCCAGCCGAATGTAGCCTCCGGTCGGCTTGTCGATATTGGAAGGAAATCCCTCGACGGCTGGCAGGTGTTCGGTGCAGATCAGATATCGGCAGCTGTGAGGGATGGCAGTCACGAAACGGGCGATGCAATCGTTGGAAAGGTGCTGAAGCACCTGGCGCACCATGCCGACATCGGCCTGGGGCAGGGGATCGCGGCTGATGTCGAGCTTCCGAAAGTCGACATTGAAGTGCTGAAACCTTGCCCGGTGGTGGTCGATCATCGGCCCCACCACGTCGCAGGCGGTGTAGTGGTCGAACAGATGCCGGATGCGCGAGCCCACGAAAAAGTCTCCGCAGCCAAGATCCAACCCGCTCGGCTTGAACGGCAACGACCGCACGAACGCCTCGACGCTCGCGATATACGGCTCGACGACAGCCGGATCACGCGACCCACTGCCGGAGAAAAAGCGGTCGTAAGGATTGGGCGACCGTCCCCAGTGGCCGTGCGCATAAATCCTCGTGAAGATCGCTTCGTTCGAGGATTGGTCGAGGTGGTGATTGGACGCGTTCATGAGACAGATCAACCCGCACGTCACGAAAACGTAAAATATTTCCGAGATTGCGGCTCGGCCAAGGCTGCCCGCCATCTTACAATTCAAAGGTGGTACCATACGGCTTCCTGATGGGTATCAACAGATGATCGTTCCATGCCACCGCCAGCGCACAGGGGCTGCGATGCTCGGCATCGGGCTCTGTGCTGCCATCGTGAGCAGCTCCGGCTTCGCGACCGCTGCGGAAGGGATTGACTTTGCGATCGATGTCGCGCCCCTCTTGGCGTCCAAGTGCGGGTCATGCCACGGGCCGGAGGGTGCCGAGAGCGGATTTCGCATCGACGACCGGGACAAGGCGATTGCCGGGGGCGACTCTGGCTCCGTGGGGATCGTGCCCGGCAAGCCGGAGGAGAGCGAACTCTTTGTCCGCATCTCGACCGCCGACAAGGAATCGCGGATGCCCGCCGACGGCGAGCCGCTCTCCGACGACGAGCAGGCGCTCTTGAAGGAGTGGATCGCGGCCGGCGCCGTCTGGCCCGACGACATGCAGTCGCTCGCTGAGTTGATGCCGAAGGGCGAGGCGAAGCCACTCAAAGGGCAAAACCACTGGGCGTTTCAGCCGCTCGTGCGGCCGCCTGTGCCTACCGCGCCGCCGGGCACCACCCTGATCGACGCTTTCCTCACCGAAAAACTTGCCGCCGCCGGCTTCGCCATGAATCCCGAGGCCGACCCGCGCACGCTCATCCGCCGGGTGTCGTTCGACCTCACGGGATTGCCGCCCTCGCCGGAAGAGATCGCCGCATTCGAGAATGCCTGCCGCGCGGCCGGCAGCATTGACGGACCCTACCGCGACCTCGTCGATCGGCTGCTCGCGTCGCAGCACTACGGCGAACGCTGGGCCCGCCACTGGCTCGATGTCGTGCGGTTCGCCGAGAGCCACGGCTTCGAGATGAACAGGGCCCGGCCCAACGCCTGGCCGTATCGCGACTGGGTGATCGAGTCGCTCAATAGAGACAAGCCGTATGACCAGTTCGTGAAGGAGCAACTCAACGGCGACCAGTTGGACGCCGACGCCGCCACGGGCTTCATCGTGGGCGGGCCGAAGGACGAGGTCGGCTCGCCCGATCCGGTGCTCACGGCCAACCAGCGGGCCGACGAACTGCACGACATGGTGGGCACCACGGGCTCGGCCCTGCTCGGCCTCACCGTCGGCTGTGCCCGCTGCCACGACCACAAGTTTGATCCCATTCCGCAGGTGGACTATTACGCGATGAAAGCCGTCTTCGA
>JBMLMS010000422.1:0-3642 GCA_049243925.1 Pirellulales bacterium | reverse complement strand
ACGGCGGCGTCTGCAAGGCCGCTGGCTGCGCCGGCGGAGCGCCGGCCGCTCTGGCTCTTGCCGCGGCCCGTGCTGCTCGACGTGGTGGCGATCGTGCCCGCCGTGGCGGATGCCGGCCGGCCGCCGGTGCGCTTTCGGCATGGCGGCAAGGTGCACGACGTGGCCGCGGCTCACGGGCCGGAGCGCATCGAGACGGCCTGGTGGCGCGGGCCGATCGTGCGGCGCGACTACTACGTGGTCGAGACGCACGCGGGGGAGCGGTTTTGGATCTTTCGGCGGCTGAAAGACGGGGCCTGGTTTCTGCACGGAGTGTTTGCCTGACGGATGTGCCTGAGGAGGGAGCGATGGCTGCAAGTGGAATGGCTGGAGCTGGTGGAGATCGGGCAGAGCCGCGGTATGCCGAGCTTCATTGCTCGAGCAATTTTTCATTTCTGCGCGGCGCTTCGCATCCGGACGAACTCGTGCAGGCAGCCGCAGCGCTCGGCTACGAGGCGCTTGCGATTACCGATCATGGCACGCTCGCCGGCATCGTGCGGGCGCACGGTGCGGCAAAGCAGGCGGGGCTGAAGCTCATCGTCGGGGCGCGTCTCGAGCCCTGCGATGCGGCGCCGCTCGTCGTCTGGGCGGCCGACCGCACGGGCTATGCGAATCTCTGCCGGCTGCTCACGCGCGGCTCTGCGCGGGCCGCCGAAGAAGGCGGCGATGGCAAGGCGGGGCGGTGTGTCCTCACGTTCGACGACGTCGCGGCGCATGCGGGCGGCCTGTTGGCAGGCGTGCCACTGGCAACGCTCGCCGAGCCGCACGAGCACCTCGCCCACTGGCGCGGCGTGTTCGATGACCGGCTCTGGGCGCTGGCCGAGGTGGCGCTCGAGGGCGACGACGATGATCGCCTGCGGGAGTTCGCCCGCCTGGCCCTGCTGGCTGGCGTGCCTGTGGCGGCGGCCGGCGACGTGCGCTACCACGAGCGGGCCCGGCTGGCCCTCGCCGACGTGCTCACCGCCGTGCGGCTCGGAGGCACTGTGGATGCAATTCGCGGCGAGCTCCTCACGAATGGCGAGCGGCATCTGCATGAACGCCGGCGGATCGCCGAGCGGTTCTGCGCGCTGCCTGGAGCCCTCGAACGCACCGTCGAGATCGCCGAACGATGCACGTTTTCGCTCGACGAATTGCAGTATGAATATCCCGAGGCAAACGTGCCGGCCGGCCGCTCGGCCCGCGAGCATCTGGCCCACCTTGCCTGGAAGGGAGCCACGCAGCGGTATCCCGAAGGGATTCCTGAGAAGGTTCGCGAGCTCGTGGCCCACGAGCTCGCGCTCGTGGGCGAACTCGGCTACGAGGCCTACTTTCTCACCGTGTTCGATATCGTACGGTTCGCCCGCCGCCGCGGCATCCTCTGCCAGGGCCGGGGCTCCGCAGCCAACTCGGCCGTCTGCTACTGCCTCGGTATCACCTCGGTGGATCCGGCTCGCATGAACGTGCTGTTCGAGCGATTCGTGAGCCGCGAGCGTCGCGAGGCGCCCGATATCGACCTCGATTTTGAGCACGACCGCCGTGAGGAGGTGATTCAATACATCTACACGACGTATGGCCGCACGCGGGCCGCGATGACAGCCGAGGTGATTTCGTATCGCCTGCGTTCGGCCGTTCGCGACGTCGCCAAGGCCCTCGGGTTTTCACTCGATCGTGTCGATCGGCTGGCCGAGGCGCTCGACGCCGGCGACGGTGTCGAAGACCTACCGGTGCGGCTGGCCGAGGCGGGGCTCGATCCCGCGAGCGACGCCTGCACGAGGCTCACGACGCTCGTAGGGCAGCTCGTCGGCTTTCCGCGGCATCTGGGGCAGCACGTCGGCGGGATGGTAATGACCCGTGGCGACCTGTGTGACCTCGCGCCGATCCAGCCAGCCACGATGGACGGCCGCACGATCGTGCAGTGGGACAAGAACGACCTCGACGAGCTCGGCATCCTGAAGGTCGACTGCCTCGCCCTCGGCATGCTCTCGGCGATCCATCGCGCCTTCGACCTCGTGGCCGATTCCGGAGGCCCGTCGCTCACGCTGGCAACGGTGCCGGCGGAGGATCCGGCCGTCTACGAGATGATCTCCCGTGCCGACACGGTGGGAGTGTTCCAGATCGAGAGCCGGGCACAGATGAGCATGCTGCCCAGGCTCAGGCCGCGCTGCTTCTACGACCTCGTGATCGAGGTGGCGATCGTGCGGCCCGGGCCGATCCAGGGCGACATGGTGCACCCCTATCTGCGGCGGCGGGCGGGGGAGGATCCCGTTTCCTACCCCAACGATGCGATCCGCGAGGTGCTCGAAAAGACGCTCGGCGTGCCGCTCTTTCAGGAGCAGGCGATGCGGCTGGCCGTGGTGGCGGCGGGCTTCACGCCGGGCGAGGCCGATCAGCTGCGGCGGGCGATGGGGGCCTGGCGACGGCCGGGGCTGATCGAGGAGTTTCGGCAGAAGCTCATCAATGGCATGCTCGCACGGGGCCTGTCGCAGCAGTTCGCCGAGCAGGTGTTCGGGCAGATTCGTGGCTTCGGCGAATACGGTTTTCCCGAATCCCATGCCGCGAGTTTTGCCCTGCTCGTGTATGTGTCGGCCTGGCTCAAGTGCCATCATCCTGCCGCCTTCACCGCCGCGCTCCTGGGCAGCCAGCCGATGGGGTTCTACGCCCCTGCCCAGCTCGTGCGCGATGCCAAGGCGCATGGCGTGAGAGTGTTGCCGGCCGACGTCAACTCGAGCCGCTGGCACGCCACGCTCGAAGGCCGGCTGAAAGCCGGCCATGAGAGACAGCCGGCGATTCGGCTGGGGCTCGAGCAAGTGTATGGCCTGAGCGAGGCGGTGGCCTCGAGGATCGAAGCGGCCCGTCGTGAGGGGCCCTTCCGCCTGCCGCGCGAGCTCGCCCACCGCGCCGGGCTCGATCGCGACGCGCTGTTGCATCTGGCTCGGGCCGGCGCGCTCGCCTCGCTCGGCCTCGATCGGCGGCGGGCGGTGTGGGAGGCGATGCAGTGGCTGGAGCAGCCGGCAGTCCGGCCGCTCTTCGCAGAGCTTGACGACGACGATGACGATGACGAATGCGACGGCGACCTGCTGCCAGTGCTCGCACCTGAGGAAGAGGTGGTGGCCGACTACCGCACCGCCGGCCTGTCGCTTACGGGCCATCCGCTGCAGTTCGACCGCGACTGGCTCGCCGCTCGCAGCGTGGCGACCACTGCCGAAGCGGCCGGGCTGCCGGAGGGCCGCCGTGTGGCCGTGGCCGGCATCGTGCTCACGCGGCAGCGGCCCGCGACCGCGAAGGGGATGATCTTTCTCACGATCGAAGACGAAACCGGTGCCGCCAATATCGTCGTACATCCGCGCGTGTGGGAGGCAGCCGACCTTGCCGCCCGCCGCGCCGCCGTGCTTGTGGTGCACGGCCGGATCCAGCGGCGTGGCGCAGTGGTGCACGTGGTGAGCACGCGGCTCGAATCGGCTTCCACTCTCCGCCCCGAAACCTCTCCCGCCACCGCCCTGCCCCGCATGTCCCGCGACTTCTGCTGACGTGGGGCAAGCGTCCCGCTTGCCCCACCCTCTCCCGGATCAGAGGGGCGCCGGCTCGGGGTTACCCCGTACCGTCTCGCCGGACGTTCGCCTCCGCCCT
>JBMLMS010000421.1:0-11357 GCA_049243925.1 Pirellulales bacterium | reverse complement strand
CAAGAAGCTTGGCCCCAAGCTCGGCAAGGATCTGCCCAAGGCCCGCGACGCGCTCCTGAAGGCCGATGCGGCCGCCCTGCTCGCCACGCTCACGCGCGACGGCCAGGCACAGCTCTCGCTTCCCGGCGGCGGCACGGCCGTGATCGACAAAGACGACGTGCTCATCCGCACGACCGCAAAAGAGGGCTGGGCGGCGGCCGAGAGCCCACTGGCGGTCGTCGTGATCGCCAAGGACCTGACGCCCGAACTCGTGGCCGAGGGGCTCGTCCGCGAAGTGGTGCACGCGGTGCAGTCGCAGCGCAAGACGCTCGACCTGGAGTTCACCGACCGCATCACGCTCGGGTTTGAAACCACCTCCGCCGAACTGCGTGCCGCCCTGGAGGCCCACCTCGACTACGTCGCTGGCGAGACGCTCGCCACGACCGCGACCTTCGGGCCCCTTCCCGGCGCCGCCTCCGAAGCACTCGACCTCGACGGCCACCCCCTCACCGTCCACCTGAAAAAGTAGGACAGGCTTTAGCCTGTCACAGTTTCCTTCGGACGTTCACGACAGGCTGAAGCCTGTCCTACTCATCCCCACATGCCCATCCGCCTCGCCATCCTGCTCTCGGGCTCCGGCCGCACGCTCGAAAATCTGCTCGAGTGGATTGCCGCCGGGCGGCTTGCGGCCAGCGTGGAGGTCGTGATCGCCAGCCGTGGCGACGTCCGCGGCGTCGAGGTGGCCCGCCGCGCGGATGTCACCACCCATGTGCTGCCGCAGGGTGCGCAATCCACCGCCGAGTGGAGTGCCGAGATCTTTGCCACCTGTCGAGCCGCCAAGGCTGATCTCGTCGTGATGGCGGGCTTTCTCAAACTCGTGGAGATTCCGTCCGATTTCGCCGGCCGCGTGATCAACATCCACCCCGCCCTGCTTCCCGCCTTCGGCGGCCAGGGCTTTCACGGGATGCACGTGCATCGGGCCGTGCTCGCCCGCGGCTGCACCGTCTCCGGCTGCACGGTGCACCTCGTGGACAACGAGTACGATCACGGCCGGATCATCCTCCAGAAGACGGTGCCGGTGCTTCCCGACGACACGCCCGAATCGCTCGCCGCCCGGGTGTTCGCCGTCGAGTGCCACGCCCTTCCCGAAGCGATCGCGCGTTTCTCCCCATCTTGATTCGACCCCCTTCCGACACGAGGACTCTCATGGCTCGCTCACTCGGCAACGTGATCGCCGATTCGCTCCAGCTCTCGGTCGGCTACGCCGACCGGCTCTTGAAGGGCGTGCCGGCCGAGAGGTTTGCGCGGTTCGCGGTGGTGGGTGGCCAGACCGTGGAGTCGAATCACCCGGCCTTCGTCTACGGCCACCTCAGCCTCTACGCCCCGAAGATTCTCCACCAGATCGGCTCCCCGGCCCCTGCGATCCCCGAAGGCTTCGAAATCCGTTGCTCGAAAGACGCGACGTGCGTCGACGACCCCGACCTCGACCTCTATCCGTCGATGGAGGAGATCGTGACGTTCTTCCACGAAGGGCACCGGATGGTGACCGGGGCGCTCCGCAGCACGCCCGACGACGTCTTCCAGCAGCCCAATCCCGCCGAGGGCCGGATGAAGGAACTCTTTCCCACGATCGGCTCGGTGCAGGCGTTCTACTGCGGCGGCCACATGATGATGCACCTCGGCCAGGTGAGCGCCTGGCGGCGGATGGAAGGCCTCGGCGCCGCCTGAGGTGAGTCGCCGATATACTTTTTGACATGCCACTTCGCTCCGACCTCCCCGCCGACGACCTCGGCGTGCTGATCGGCATCAACCTGCTCTCGAGCGGCATCTCGTTTCTCGCCGCCGGCTTCTGGCTCCGCCGCAGCCTCCAGTAGCGCCTCCGCCGCTTTCCCTCGCGCGGCTCCGGCTGCGGAGCAGTCGAAGCATCCCACCTCACCCGAGCCACTCAGGCCGGAAGAGCATCACGCCGCCGAGCAGGAGAATCACCACGCCGCTGACGAGCTTGAGCCAGCGGCCGCCCGTCTCCTGGAGCTTGAAGCGACTCAGCGTGGCGACCACGCCGGCCACCATCAGCGCGTCGTCGAACATGTAGGCGGCGATGTAGAGCCCGAGGTAGCCATAGCGGACCGGAGTCGAATACCCCTGGAGCGAGAGCACGTGGGTGTAGAGGGCGGGAAGGCCGGCCGTGCAGAGCAGCTCCACGATGTTGACGAGCACAGCCAGCGTGAACGCGCCGAGGATGGCCCCGAGCAGGTTCTCCGCGGTCACGATCCGCCGCATGCGGGCGTAGATGCCGGGCTTGGCGGCCTCCGGGATGGAGAGCGACAGGCCCTTCTTGAACGCGAAGAAGTCTTTCACGTGCACGATGCCGATCGTGATCGCGATCATGCCGAGCGCGATCTGCACCGGCCGCAGGCAGCCGATCCAGTCGAACACGTGCAGCCACGCCGCCATGAACGCGAAATAGGCCGCGCCGCTCACGGCCACGAACGTGCCGGCGATCGCCACGATCCGCAGCCGATCCTGGACGTTGACGAGAATCGACAGCAGCAGGAGCAGCACCCACATCGCACAGGGATTGAAGCCGTCAACGAGCCCGATCGCGAGCGTGAAGAGCGGCATCCCGAGGGCCTGCGGATCGACCGTGCCGAGCAGCGGCAGGTCGATCGCCGTCTCGCTGTCCGAGCCGGCGGGGTCGTCCTCGACATCGATTCCGATCGGCTCCGGGCATGGCCGCGTCCACGGCCCGAGCACTGCGCCCAGCCGCCGCCCCGACGTCTCGGGGCGATCGAAGCCGACGACGAGCCGGTTGCAGAGGTGAAACACCGGCACGCTGGCGGCCGCGGTTCGATGCTCGCGGACAAGGTCGCCGAGGTACTGCCGGGAGCCCGGGTCGCCCGCGATGTCGAGCGTCACGACCTCCACGCCCGGATGCGCCGCCTGAAACGTCGGCAACCAGGCCTTGGCAGCGGCACACCGGCTACAGCCGGGCCGCGTGAATACCTCCAGTTGGAGCAACGGCTTCACCCGCGCGGCCACCGCTGCGACATCATCCACATCGATCGCCACCCGGCCACAGGCATGCAGCACCGGCGTCGTGTCCGTCGTGAAGCCGTGCGCGGCGGCCAGTTTCGCGAACGCATCGCGATCATCGGCGTTCGAGACAATCAGTCGCCGCACCACCACGAGGCCGCCTCGTTCGCGGGCGAACGCCTCGGCGGCCGCCACCACCCGATCCTCGGCCGCATCGTCCTCACGGGCATAAATATCGAGCACCACGCACCGCCGCGGCGCGGCCTCGAGCGCGGGCTCGGCTGCGACCGCCGGCAACACAGCCACGCACACGATCAGCCAGCACAGCGGGCCGTCGGCCCCTCGACGGATACGGACGGGAGCCATCGCGGCACCTCACTCGAACGCAGAAGTCGCCTCGAACATGCACATTCTACGGGGACAGGAAAGGAAAGGACGGCCAACGGCACTTCCGCACGCGTCTGACTGGTGACTGCCGTTCTCCGCATTGCTTGATCCATCTGGGATGGAAGGGTTTTTCACGTTGCCACGGGTGGCGGTCAGCCGGAGGAGCGTGGATCGCTCGATGTGGGGCCGCCAGGGCTGGAGCTTCGATGCTTGGTACTCCTTGGCGATCTCGTTATAGTTCGACACCCTGTGTGACCCTCGTGATGCGTGATGCCTGCGAAGACTGGCGGCGGTTCGACGCCCAGAAGATCCCGAGCAAGGCCTCGACGCCGCAGCTCGATAGGTTTCTGGCCGCGGTGCAAGAGACCGCATCTGAGAGCCAGCCGCTCGCGCTGCTCGATGTCGGGTGTGGGACAGGGCGGCTCGGCAGGCAGCTGTACGAGCGGGGATTCTCCGTGCTGGGCGTCGACGTCAATCCAGATGCCATTCGCGCCGCCCAGGAGCTGGCCGCTGCGGCCGACGCCCCGGGCCGCTCCCTGCGGTTCGTCGAGGGCGACTTTGCGGCGGAGCAATCGCCGCGGATCGATGGAGGACCGTTCGACGTCGTCGTCTGCCAACTGGTGCTCTCGATCATCGGCGACGCCCGCCAGCGGACAAACCTTTTGCGTCATGTGCACGGGAATCTCCGGCCCGGTGCCCGGCTTTACCTGTCGGCCTCGGGTGTGTCGGACACGATCAACGCCGGATACGCCCAGCTGTATGCCGACGACATCCACCTGACCGGCGAACGGCACAGCTACCTCTCCCGGAATCACGAGGGCGAGGTGCTGTACATGACCCACCACTTCACGGCGGATGAACTCGTGCAGCAGCTCGACGCGGCGGGATTTGGCCAGATCAGCGTGACGACCGAGAAAGAGGCGAGCAGCCGCCGTCCGGACGAGGCGGCTTACTTTCACTACGCGACATGCCGCACGGGCTTCGGTCGGGCACCCACCGGCGATTGACAGAACGTATGTTGCACGAACTCGTGAAATCCCCTTCTCTCTGGTTCTTGTGATGGACCTTCCGCAATCGATCTATTTCTTCACCCTGCACAAGTGCGCGAGCACGCTGTTTGCCAAGCATGTGCTGAAGAACCTGGATGGCTTGCAGGGCGTTGATTACGCCGCGCAATTGTTCAACTCGGCTCGCCCGCTGCGTTTTGAGTTCCGGCCCTCCGGCCATGCGTATGGCCCGCTGCGCGTTTCGCTATCGGAGGATGCCGTGGTCTACCGCCAGCTCGTTGAGCGCTGCCTTCAGCCGGAATTTCTTGCCGACAAGAAGGCCATTTGCCATGTCCGTGATCCCAGGGACATTCTCATTTCCCACTATCATTCTGCCGGGTGGACACACCCGATCAGCCGTAATCCGGAAATCGCTGAAAAACAGCTGGCGGCCCGCCGCATGGTGCAGGCGCTGTCGGTAGACGAATACGCAATCCAGCAAGCGCCTGCCTTGCGAACGTATTTCGAGCGCGTATCAGGTGTCCTTGCACACGCGCACGATGGCGTATGGCTGCGTTATGAGGACATGATCGCGCGTTCTCCCGTGTTTGCGCAGAAAATCAAGGGAGCCATGCCGATGTCGGATCAGGTGCTGGCTGAGTTGTTTCGCTTGAGCGAGCCATTGGAGAAGGAGGACAGAACAGCCCATAAGCGTTCCGGCAAGGCCGAACAATTCAAGGATCGGCTGGCTCCGCACACAAGGCACGTGCTGGCGGACGTGCTGGGCGAGTGTCTTGAGCGGTTTGGCTATTTTGACCTTCATGGGCGATAGCGGCGATTGTGCATTCATGCTGCACGCGGGGGCTTTGGCTGCCCCCTCCCTGACGCTGCCCCAATGAAGTGAACCAGGTTCTATCACGAGGGTAGCCCTGCCAAGGGATCGTCCCTGTTCAGCTGGAGCGGAACCGTGCCACCGGGTTGTCATCGTGCGGCCACGAAATGAAGATAGAAGCATGGCCACGCTGCTCCCCAAGCCGCCCGGTAATCTCCATCCGCTCTCTCGCGAATTGCTCGAGAGCCTCGCCGGCCATGCAGAGGCCGCCGAGATCGTGATTGGCGGCGGCGTGGCACTCAGTCACTACCTGGAGTATCGCCCCACCGTGGACCTCGATGCCTGGTGGCATGGCGAACCTCGGGCTGATGTGGTGGCCTTTATCGAGGCCGCCATGCAGGCGCTCGCCTCGCGACATGGCTTTGAATATCGCCGCCGGTCGTGGGGTGAAACCGAGAGCCTCGAACTGCTGCAAGGCACCGAGAAGCAGTTCTCCTTCCAGATCAGCAGGCGGACTCTTTCCCTCGACGAAGCGCTTCCCTCACAGTGGAAGCCTGTCTGCATCGAAACACTGCGAGACAACGTGGCATCCAAGATGACGGCCCTGGTGCAACGGGGCGCGCCGCGGGATTTTCTCGATATCTATCACCTCTGCACCCGGGACGTGATGAGTATGGCTGACTGCTGGCGAGCGTTCACGGACAAAGATCTCGGCATCGGCATCGACGAGGCCAAGCGAAAAATCATCGCTCGCCTGGCGATGATTGAAGCCAGCCGACCGCTCGAGACGATTCAGCCCGTGGAAGCTCGAGAACAGGCCGCGCGAGTCCGTGAGTGGTTTTACCGCGTCTTCGCCGTGCCCACACCATGATCATCGACCGATCCGTCTATCCCGATGTCGAGCCCCCCGCGATGCTCCAGAGCCTGGCGGACCGAGCCGATTACATGCAGCGAATCTGCGCGGCCTTCGATTTCGGCGTGTTCCCGGAAGAGACCGACTGGGTGACGTTTGCCGGATGGCGGGATGTCTTCGATCGCTTCCCGCTCCCGGATTCACCCGGCTACCATGCCTTTCGCCGTTGGTATGGCTGGGATCCCGTGCCTGTCGAGCGGCGACTGGGCATCCCCGCGTGGAAAGTCGCCGACCTTCACGAGGGCCGGTCGGATCCGTGTGAGGAGATGGTGTAGGGCATTGCTCAGGTGGGAGTTGGGCGTGGCGTCAGGCCTGAGGATTCTCTCGCACGACCTGGCTCAGGATTTGGTGAGGGGGTCACAGCAGGGAAAGCGTTGCGCAGGTGCCATTGACCGGGCTATCCTTTCACTCCCTCTGCCAGGCCGACACAGGGACGCAGCTGCAGAACAGGTTGCGGTCGCCATGGACGTTGTCCACGCGGCCGACCGGCGGCCAATACTTCCGCCGCTCGATCCCCGGCAGCGGAAACACCGCCTCCTCACGCGTGTAGGGGCGATCCCAGTCGGTGGCGGCGACGGCCGCCGCTGTATGCGGGGCGTGGGCGAGCGGGTTGTTTCCCTCCGGCCACTCCCCTGCCTCGATCCGGCGGATCTCGCCGCGGATCGCGATCATCGCCTCGATAAACCGATCGAGCTCGGCGAGCGGCTCGCTCTCGGTCGGCTCCACCATCAGCGTGCCCGGCACAGGGAAGCTGAGCGTGGGCGCGTGGAAGCCGTAGTCGACCAGCCGCTTGGCCACGTCCTCGGCCGTGACGCCGCTCGTTTCCTTCAGCGGCCGCAGGTCGAGGATGCACTCGTGGGCCACGCGGCCGCCGGGGCCTGAATAGAGCGTGGGAAAGTGATCGCGAAGCCGAGCGCTCACGTAGTTGGCGGCGAGGATTGCCGACTCCGTGGCCCGCTTCAGCCCCTCGGGCCCCATCATCCGGCAATACATCCAGCTGATCGGCAGCACGGCCGCATTGCCGAGCGGCGCGGCCGAGACGGCGCCCACCGGGCTCGGGGCAAGTCCGCCCGTCTCGTGCCCCGGCAGAAACGGGATCAGATCCTCGACCACGCACACCGGCCCCACACCAGGCCCGCCGCCCCCGTGCGGGATGCAAAACGTCTTGTGGAGATTGAGATGGCTCACGTCGCCGCCAAAGGCGCCCGGCGCCGCCACGCCCACCAGCGCGTTCATGTTGGCACCGTCGATGTACACGCGGCCGCCGTAGCGGTGCACGATCTCGCAGAGCCGCTTGATCTCCGTCTCGAACACGCCGTGCGTGCTCGGGTAGGTGATCATCACGGCCGCGAGCCGGTCGGCATGCTCGCGGCATTTTGCTTCGAGTTCAGCGAGGTCGACGTTGCCCTGCGCATCGCACCCGGTGACCACGACCTGCATCCCCACCATCTGCGCGCTCGCAGGATTCGTGCCGTGGGCCGACGCGGGGATCAGGCACACATCGCGCTGCCCCTGGCCGCGGGCCTCCTGCCAGGCCTTGATCACGAGCAGGCCGGCATATTCCCCCTGGCTGCCGGCGTTGGGCTGGAGGCTGATGCCGGCGTAGCCCGTGGCCTCGGAGAGCCATTCGCGGAGCTGCCGCTCGAGCACTGCATAGCCCTCGCGCTGGTCGGCGGGAGCGAAGGGATGGATGTTTGCGAACTCAGTCCACGTGATCGGGATCATCTCGCTCGTGGCGTTGAGCTTCATCGTGCAACTGCCGAGCGGGATCATCGTGCGGTCGAGCGCGAGATCGCGGTCGGAGAGCGACCGGATGTAGCGGAGCATCGCCGTCTCGGAGTGGTGCGTGTTGAACACCGGATGCGTGAGGAAGTCGCTCGTGCGCCGCAGGGCTGCGGGCACACGCGGCGCCCGCCCCGCCTCATACCGCGAAAATTCCGGCACCGGACGGCCGGCAGCGCCGGCAAACACTTCCCACAGGCGGACGATGTCGGCCCGCGTCGTCGTTTCATCGAGGGCGATCCCGACCGTGCCGTCGCCGAGCCGCCGCAGGTTCATTCCCGCGGCGCGGGCCCGGGCCGTGATGTCGTCGGCACGGGCCTCGACATCGATGGCGAGCGTGTCGAAGGCATGGGCGTGGCGGAGCCGATAGCCGATGCTCTCCAGGCCGTCAGCGAGGATCGCCGCATAGGCCGCGACGCGCTCCGCGATCCGCACGAGCCCCGCCGGCCCGTGATACACCGCATACATGCTCGCGACGACGGCGGGGAGCACCTGCGCGGTGCAGATGTTGCTCGTCGCCTTCTCGCGGCGGATGTGCTGCTCGCGGGTCTGGAGCGCGAGCCGGTACGCCGGCTTGCCGTGGGCGTCGATGCTCACGCCGACGAGCCGGCCCGGCAGCGACCGCTTGAACTCGTCGCGGCAGGCGAGAAACGCCGCATGGGGGCCGCCGCAGCCCATCGGCATGCCGAAGCGCTGCGTCGTGCCCACGACGATGTCGGCCCCCCACTCGCCCGGCGGCGCGAGCAGCACGAGCGCGAGCAGGTCGGCCGCCACGCACAGGGCCGCCTGCTTGGCGTGGACGCGGTCGGCAAGGCCACGGTGATCCACGACCTCGCCGTCGGTGGCGGGATATTGCACGAGCGCGCCGAAACAGTCATGCGTGTCGAGCAGCGTGCCCACGTCGCCGACGACCACCTCGATCCCGAGTGGCTTGGCCCGCGTGCGGAGCACTTCGAGCGTCTGCGGGTGGCAACGCGAGTCGGCCAGGAACGTGTGGCTCGCGCTCTTGGCCGTGCGTTTAGCGAGCGTCATCGCCTCGGCGGCGGCGGTGGCCTCGTCGAGGAGCGACGCATTCGCGATCGGCATCGCCGTGAGGTCGCAGATCATCGTCTGAAAGTTGACGATCGCCTCCATCCGACCCTGGGAGATCTCGGCCTGGTAGGGCGTGTAGGCCGTGTACCAGGCGGGGTTTTCCAGGATGTTGCGCAGGATCACGGCAGGCGTGTGGGTGCCGTGGTAGCCCTGGCCAATGAAGCTCGTGCACACCTTGTTGCGGGCGGCGATCGACTTCAGTTCCGCAAGCGCCGCCGCTTCGGAGATTGCCGGTGGCAGCCGCATCGCCGTCGTCCGGGCGATGCTTGCGGGCACGATCTCGGCGATCAGCGCCTCGCGCGATGCCGCGCTCACGCAGTCGAGCATGTGCCGCTCGTCGGCCGCGCCGAAGCCGATGTGCCGGGCCACGAACTCCGCCGGGTTTTCCAGGCGGTCGAGCGGGATGGCGGCCGGGGTGGCCGGGGACGCAGACGAGCGAGAATCGAGGGCGACGTCGGGCATGACAGGGCTCCGCAGTGGCGGCGCCAACCGAGGCCGGCGCCCTTGGAACCCTGTTGTCCTGGAACCTGAGAGATTCGCCGCGAACTCCAATTCGCGGGTTGCCCCTTCGGTGGACGTGATCCCGAAGGACCGCGTCACTCTCCAACAGTGTTTTGGTGTTTGTCAGTACTTTTGCCTGAGCGTTCAGCCTTCGGCGGTCTCACGACTCTCTCCTGACAGTGGAAGTTTAGCCACCGTCCCTCCGGCCGCCAACCGCACAGCCTCCCAGAACCTGACAGCCGCCGGCCAACTGCTGAGTGTTTCGACATGCATTTCGGCCGCCCCGAGTCTATTGGCCTGCCTCACCGCAATGGCAACGAGCGCCTGGCCCACCCCACGCCGCCGAAATAGCGGATCGACGAACAGCCAGCCGATCGAGCAGCGCACGCCATCCCCCGTTTTAGCGCTGACGAGTGACACGATCCCCACAACCGCAGACGGAGCCGCGTCGGCCACTGGCCGAGCCACCCATGCCCAGACGTGACGACACGGACGGCACGCGAGTTCGGCCGCGATCCTGGTGGTCGCAGGCCCAGTCACGCCCCGGGAATCAGCCGCACACCGACACACCAGTTCGCCGAGCGGCCCGGCATCAACTGCCGGATCGTACGGATGAACGGCAACGTCCGCGCAGTCGAATGACGGGATTCGCTCAACCTGGATCACAAATCTCGCAACGCTCATAGTGCCTCCGCACGCATGCAAATCATGTCCTAAGGTTTGCTGTGGCGGCAAACTTTCCCCAACAGTCACAAGCGGTTGCCCTCAAACGACTTGCGTGATTTTCGCCACATTATCAATCACCGCAGGAACGATTTACGCTGCGTTGCATTCATAAAGCGATTGAATTCTTTCAGTTTTCAGTCATAATGCGGCTGCAGGAAGCCTTTCGCCGTGCAAAATCACGAACGCCGCAGCCAACTCCTCGACCTGATCCGCATCCGCGGATTTGCCGCGCTTGAAGAACTCGTGCGCGAGTTGGGCGTGTCTGAATCGACCGTGCGACGCGATCTCGACGCCCTCGAAGAACAGGGCTCGGCGAAACGCACCCACGGTGGCGTGCTCTATTCCGGCGGCATGCCCCGGCTCGCCGAGTTCGACGAGCGGCAGCCGGCCAACTGGGCCGCCAAACGGGCGATCGCCGCCAAGGCGGCCGAGATCATCGGCGACGGCGAGACCGTGCTTCTCGACGGCGGCACCACGACCTATGAAGTGGCCCGCTTGCTCGTCGGCCGGTCGCTGCAGGTCGTCACCAACAGCCTGCCCGTGGCGAACCTCTTCGCCTCGGAAGCCCGCACCGACCTCGTGCTCCTCGGCGGATATGTCTCGCCCCGCACCGGCGTGTGCCTCGGCCCCTATGCCAACGAGCTGCTCGGCCGGCTGCATGTGACCACCACGGTGCTCTCGGCGGCCGGCATCTCGGCAGAAGGCCTCTTCAACGCGCATCTCCTGCTCGCTGAAACCGAGCAGGCGATGCTCAAGGCGGCCGGCCGCGTGATCGTCGTGGCCGACAGTTCGAAATTTGGCCGCAAAAGCCTCACGCTCGTGTCGGGGCTCTCCTCGATCAACGTGTTTGTTTCCGACGACGGCCTTTCCCCTGCCTGGCGCGACGCGATCGCGAAGGCCGGAGCCGAGCTCGTCATCGCAACCGTGCCCGATGCCGACGCCACGCCGCCCGCGTCCTTTCCCCGCCGGAACCGCCCCGCATGACCACTATTCTCTCGTCGTCACACGCTCCCTCGCTCGCCCTGCCCGCCGGCCTCGATCGCACCGGCGTCGAGCGGATCGTCCGCGAGATCATGCTCCGCTCGCACGGCGTGCCGCCGTCACAGGCGGCCCGCGAGCCGCAGCC
>JBMLMS010000420.1:6265-12863 GCA_049243925.1 Pirellulales bacterium | reverse complement strand
GCCATGAAAACCCCGCATTGACAGACGGATTTTCATGGTGCATGCTCGGAGGCATGATTGACCGTGCGATCGACCGCAAACAAGTGCAAACGGCGCTCAAGCGGAGCCGGATCGTTGCCCTGCTCGGCCCCCGCCAGTGCGGCAAAACCACGCTGGCCCGCGAGTTTCTGTCCACCGATTCGCTCAACTACTTCGATCTTGAAGACCCGTCGAGTCTGGCGAGGCTCGATGAACCCGACACAGCCCTGCGGCCTTTGAAGGGCCTGGTTGTTGTCGACGAGATTCAACGCCGGCCCGATCTGTTTCCGTTGCTGCGAGTGCTGGCCGACCGCCGGCCGCTTCCCGCCCGGTTTCTCATCCTGGGCAGCGCCGCCCCGGAACTTCTCCGGCAGTCCTCCGAGACGCTCGCGGGCCGCATCGAAACGGTGGCGCTCGAGGGCTTTCGACTCGCTGACCTCGGCGCGGCACGCCTCGAACGGCATTGGTTGCGCGGGGGCTTTCCACTTTCGACCACAGCCAGGACCGAAACGGATTCCGCGACGTGGAGACGACAGTTTCTCCAGACATTCCTCGAACGCGACATCCCACAGTTAGGGGTGCGGATCCCGTCGGTCGCACTGCGGCGGTTCTGGAGCATGCTCGCTCACTATCACGGCCAGACCTGGAATGCCGCCGAACTTGGCCGTGCCCTGGCCGTGAATGAATCGACCGTGCGCCGCTACCTTGATCTCATGACCGGCGTCTTCATGGTGCGGCAGTTGTCGCCATGGCACGAGAATCTCGGCAAGCGACAAGTGAAGGCTCCGAAGGTCTATGTGCGAGACAGCGGGCTGCTTCATGCCCTGCTTGGAATTTCACGGCAGAAGGATTTGGAGCATCACCCCAAGGTTGGGGCGTCCTGGGAGGGCTATGCGATCGAGGAGATCCTCAAGGCGTTGCGGCCCGACGAGGCGTACTACTGGGCCACGCATCAGGGCGCGGAACTCGACCTGTTGCTGTTCAAAGACGGACGCCGGATCGGGATCGAGTGCAAACGCACCGATGCCCCCACGCTCAGTCCCTCCATGCGCATTGCGCTGACTGACCTGAGGTTGGACACGCTTCTCGTTGCGTATCCAGGAACCAATCGATATTCGCTGGCCGACAAGGTCGAGGTCGTGCCGCTGCCAGAGTTGGTAGGAGCGCGGTAAGTGACGGTACGACGTCAGGCGTCGTCCGCCGGGCATGCCCAGCTACCGGCCGATCAAGAAACGGGGGATGACGTCAAAAGCATGGTTTGCAGTGTCTGGTTTGCCGGACGTATGACCATTTAACGTCAGCCAAAAAAGACACAAAGACGCAGTCCTGGTCATCGCTACCGCTGCCGGCGCGGGCTGCCGTGGGTTTCGGCCCAAACTTAGTTGCGGGCGTGTCCATCCACACGCGGCGGTCGGGCTCAACGAGGCCGCGGTGTGGTATCACTCTTCGCGTGTCCAGCCCTCCATCCTTCACGAAACGGCCCGGCCTGCTCGACAAACAGCGCAGCATCGCCGGCCCGGGATTCAATCGCTGGCTCGTTCCGCCGGCGGCGCTCTGCCTGCATCTGTGCATCGGCATGGCCTACGGCTTCTCGGTGTTCTGGCTGCCGCTGACGCGGGCCGTGGGGATCACGGCGCCGGTCACCTGCCCGGCCGAGATGGGCTTTCTGGCACGGCTCACCAGCACGACCTGCGACTGGGACAAGCCGCTTCTCGGCTGGATCTACACACTGTTCTTCGTGTTCCTCGGATCGAGCGCCGCGGCGTTCGGGCCGTGGCTCGAGCGGGCGGGCCCGCGCCGGGCGGGCGTCGTGGCAACCGTCTGCTGGTGCGGCGGCTTGAGCATCGCGGCGGCCGGCGTGGCACTCCACCAACTGTGGATCGTTTGGCTCGGTGCCGGGGTGATCGGCGGCATCGGCCTGGGCATTGGCTACATCTCACCGGTCTCCACGCTCATCCGCTGGTTTCCTGACCGTCGCGGCCTCGCCACCGGCATGGCGATCATGGGGTTCGGCGGCGGGGCGATGATCGGTGCGCCGCTGGCCGACCTCCTCATGCGGCATTTCGCGGGGCCGCGGTCGGTTGGCGTGTGGGAGACGCTGCTCGCCCTGGCCGTGATCTACGCGTGCTTCATGCTGCTTGGCGCTTTCGCCTACCGCGTGCCGCCCGCGGGCTGGTCGCCCACCGCAGCCGGCACGTCACGGCAGGCCGGTGCCGCCGTGGCGGTGTCTCAAGCCCATTCATTCACGGCCGCCGAGGCGATTCGGACGCGGCAGTTCTGGCTCTTGTGGCTCGTGCTCTGTCTCAATGTCTCGGCAGGAATCGGCGTGATCGGCATGGCCTCGCCGATGCTGCAGGAGATTTTCGGTGGTCGGCTCGTCGGCCGCGACGTGGCCTTCGAGCGGCTTGACGCGACGGATGCGGCTCGCGTCGCCGCGGTGGCCGCCGGGTTTACCGGGCTCTTGAGTCTTTTCAATATTCTCGGCCGCTTCTTCTGGTCGGCGCTTTCCGATCGCATCGGCCGCCGGGCGCTGTACACGATCTTTTTCCTCGCGGGGCTCGTCCTCTACACGGCGGTTCCCGGCATTGGCCGAGCGGGGAACGTGGCGGTTTTTTGTGCCTGCTTCTGCGTCATCCTCTCGATGTACGGCGGCGGATTCGCGGCGATCCCGGCCTATCTGGCCGATGTCTTCGGCACGGGCAGCATCGGCGCCATCCACGGCCGACTGCTGACGGCCTGGAGTGTGGCGGGAATCCTCGGACCGGTGCTCGTGAACTACGTAAACCAGTGGCAACTCGGCGCCGGGGTGCCACCGGCCCGGGCCTACGACCGGACGATGTTCATGCTCGCCGGCCTGCTTGCCGCCGGGCTGCTCGCCAACCTCGCGATCCGTTCTCCGCAGGCGGAACGGAATCACACGAAGACGGCCAGCGACATCGCCGCGCGGTCGATCGGCAATGCCGCGATCGGCGAGACTGCAACGAGCTGGCCCATCGTGATCGCCTTCTGGCTGCTGGTTGCCGTGCCGCTCGGCTGGGGGACATGGCAGACGCTGCGGCAGGCGTCGGCACTTTTTTGGTGATGGCAGCGCGGGCGGCGTCACTGTCAGGGCAACCGACGAAAAAGGGTCAGCGTCGATCAACGGCGGCTGCCGAACGAGCCGCCGGCTGGCTGGAGAGTTGCACGAGCGCCTCGATCACGCGGGCCCGCGCCGCGGCGTCGCGGAGGATGAGGTAGCGGTGCTTCCCGGCGGCATCGGCCACGAAGGCGGTGGCTCCCTGATCCGTCACGGTCACCTTCCCGGGCGGCGAACGGTCGAAGTAGCCCCGGTCTCCGAGCACGGCGTCGAGCACGCTCGTCAGATCCCAGCTCGGCCGGTCCTGCGGCGGCGGGGAGATGATCCGATAGGCCTCGGCGACAGGATGGTGGGGCACGTCGCGATAGTCCTCGAGAATGCTCTGGCTCGGATAGGGCAGCGCGATGCCGATCTCAAACCCGCTCCAGACCACCTCCGTCGGCCAGCGGTCGGCGACAGCCGCGGCCGCCGACCGGTCGCGCGTGACGTTGTATTCACCGAAGGCGGCGTTGCCTTCGATCGGCTCGAACGCGCCGGCCATGAGTTGGAGCAGCCGCACCTTCTTGGCGACCAGCTCCACGCCCGGAAGCGTGCTCGCCGCGTCGGCCGGGCTGTCGAGAAGCCGGGCGAGGTTCGTCGAGAACCCCACCTGGATCACCACCACGGAGCCATCCTCCGCGGCGGCAAGCGACTTTCGCAGCACCTTCACCGCATCGGGGGCGTCTTTGCCGTCGAGCAGGTCGTGCGGATAGCGGACGGCTCCGGTGTCTTGCTCGGTGGCCAGCTGCAGGTAGTTGCTCGGAACCTTGACGCCACCCGGCCCGACGACGCCGATGGGAATATTGGGGCGGCCGTAGAACGTGTTCACACAGTCGACGAACGGGGCCGCCTGCGGATGATCGGCCGTCACCGTGACCGCCAGCAGCCGGCATTGGCCACGCGATTCGAGGGCGTGCAGCATCGCCAGCGCCGCCACGTCGTCGCAGTCTTCGCAGATGTCGGTGTCGAAGATCACCGGCACGGGTGCCGGTGATTCGGCCCGCGGC
Source organism: Pirellulales bacterium (assembly GCA_049243925.1). Classification (GTDB taxonomy): domain Bacteria; phylum Planctomycetota; class Planctomycetia; order Pirellulales; family UBA1268; genus RGVT01. Next base: position 8,723 of record JBMLMS010000420.1, on the reverse strand, counting down.
GACGGGCCAGTAGCAGATGCGACGAGGCCGAGCGTCATTGCGAGGATTGGAAGCCGTGCAGGCGTGCATGTCATAATCATGGGGGAAGCCCTTCTCGGGTGGATTGAAATTTATAGATCTCGTCGCGGCGACGGCTTGGTTGGCCCCCTTGCCGCCACCATCATCGAGAAGGGGACGCAGCTCTTGAGCTGCCCTCCAGTGCGGCACCGGATCAGGATTGTCGCTCTGGAGTTGGCCTCGTTGAAGGGGGGCAGGTCACATCGGTCGATCCGCCCAGTGCCCGTTCCCGCCAGAGGCAAATCAGCGTGGCCGTGTGGAACGCCGCGATCACGAGGTTGCTCACCACCACCGGGTTGACGATCGTCCCGACCGTCAGTGGCGTGGTGAGCTTGTACAGCACCTGCACGAGCAGCAACGCTGCGACCGCTTTCGGCTCACGGCGAACCAGCAGCAGGATCGAGACGATCCCGATCGCCAGGTAGATCGAGAGCAGGATGGCGCGGGCTGGTGTCCCCTCGCCATACGCCGATGTGGTCCACGAAGCATTCGTCAGCAAGCCGACACACACTGGCACGAGTACGGCCACATTGACCAGGAGCGATAGGACCGCCATCAGCCGCGCCATACGCACTCCAAGAACTCCTTCACCGAACAGTCGCAATCAGGCGCACGCGATCCAGAGCGCGACATCACAAGCTCGGCAATTTGCTCTACGCGCGTCGTCAAGTAACCACTATCGCACCGGCGACCGTCGCACGGCAATCCAGAGATTCACCCCCGAAATACCGGCGTGTGGCGAACTTGTATTTCTCCGGAACCGCGTAACGCCCGACGCTCACTGGCTCACGCTCAGCGGGCTATGTGAGGCTGAGGGCTTGGTGTCCGCACAGCTTGCCCTCTGGAAAGGCGGCCTGCCCGCGGCTGGGATCCTGCCGGGCGTCGAAGTCGAGTGGCTGATGGCGGGCAGCCGATATAGAATCGTTTGGTCCCGCCGATCGACCGCACTGGTCCGCGATTCGGGCGTTCCGCCCTGAATCGGCGACGCGGGTGACCCTCACAGGAGCTCTCGAGGACTTGGGCGTATGGGTTGCTCGAAACGTGCCCTCGCTTTTGTATGCGCCACGGTGGCATGCCCGTGGCTTGCGGTCACTGCTGGAGCCGCGCCCGCCGGTGCCCCGGCCCGGTTGTCTTTCAACCATGACATCCGGCCGATCCTCTCGGAAAACTGCTTCGCATGCCACGGCCCCGACAACGCCAACCGCCAAGCTGGCCTGCGGCTCGACACGTTCGATCTGGCCACGGCCGAGCTCGACAGCGGCACGCGGGCGATCGTCCCTGAAGACCTCGACGCCAGCGAGCTGCTCGCCCGCGTCGTATCGGACGATCCCGACTCGGTCATGCCGCCCCCCGAGGCGAAGATCGGCAGGCTCACTCCAGAGCAGGTCGAGACGCTGAAGCGATGGATCGCCGAGGGGGCGAAGTACGAGCCGCATTGGGCACTCGTGTCGCCAGTGAAGCCGGCCATCGCAGAAGCGACTGCCGCGAAGCATCCGATCGACACCATCGTCTTTGAAAAACTCGCCGGGCGCGGCCTGGCCCTCCAGCCCGAGGCCGACCGGGCCACGCTCATTCGCCGCGCGAGCTTCGACATCACTGGCCTGCCTCCGACGCCCGCCGAGGTCGAGGCCTTCGTCGCCGACACCGCGCCCGATGCGTATGAAAAACTGCTCGACCGTCTGCTCGCGAGCCCCCGCTACGGCGAGCGGATGGCGGCCGACTGGATGGACCTCGCCCGCTACTCCGACAGCTACGGCTTCCAGGTCGATCGGCCGCGGCCCGACATGTGGCCGTGGCGCGACTGGGTGATCAAGGCCTTCAACGAAAATCTCTCCTGGGACAAGTTCACGCTCTGGCAGGTGGCGGGCGACCTGCTGCCGGGAGCGTCAGACGAGCAGGTGCTCGCCACGGCCTTCAACCGCCTGCACCAGCAGGAGTGCGAGGGCGGATCGGTCGAGGAGGAGTATCGCGTCAACTACGTCAATGACCGCGTGACCACGTTCGGCACGGCGTTTCTCGGTCTGACGTTCGAATGCTGCCGCTGCCACGACCACAAATTCGACCCGCTCTCCCAGAAGGACTTCTATTCGCTATTCGCGTTCTTCGACGACATCGACGAGGCGGGGCTCTACTCCTACTTCACGCCGGCGGTGCCGACGCCGAAGACGCGCCTCCTCGACGGCGCCACGGCCGCCGCGCTGGCCAAGGCCGACGAAACATGTGGCGAAAAGGCAGCCGAGCTGACCGACCATGAGGCGGCCGTGCGGAAGAGCGTGGCTGAGTGGATCGCCGGCACGAGTCCGATGCCCGACCTGCTTGCCGGTGAGCCGGCCGGGACGATTCCCGGAGAGATCGTCCGCTTCGCCTTCGATGCACGCACCGACAAGGGTGTGTTCGCCGA
>JBMLMS010000420.1:0-6165 GCA_049243925.1 Pirellulales bacterium | reverse complement strand
GAGAGATCGTCCGCTTCGCCTTCGATGCACGCACCGACAAGGGTGTGTTCGCCGATGCGCTCGGCTCGAAAGATACGGCCACGTCGCCCGATGAAAACGTGCTCGTGGAGGGCCGCTTCGGCCAGGCGATCAAGCTCACTGGCGACCATCCGGTGCAGACCCCGGTGGGCAACTTCCGTCGCAGCCATCCGTTTACGGTGTCGCTCTGGATGCACGCTCCGACGGCGTACGAGCGGGCCGTGGTGTTTCACCGTTCGCAGGCCTGGACTGACGCCGGCAGCCGGGGCTACGAGCTGCTCGTGGCCGACGGCCATCTCCGCTGGTCGCTGATCCACTTCTGGCCCGGGGATGCGGCGAGCGTGCGGGCCGCCGAGCCACTGCCCGTGGGAGAATGGGTGCACGTGGCTGTGTCGAGCGACGGCTCCGGCCGGGCGAGCGGGTTGAAGATCTTCGTGAACGGCCACCCTGTCGCCACAGAGATCGTGCGTGACAGCCTCACCCGCGAGATCACCGGCGGCGGCGGCGACCACATCCGGATCGGCGAACGGATGCGCGATCACGGCTTTAAGGATGGTCTGGTTGACGACTTCCGGGTGTTCGATCGAACACTCTCGCCACTGGAGATCCGCGACACGTTCTCGCCGGGCGCCATCCGTGCGGCGATCGACGCCAAGGCGTCGGCTGAGTTGCTCGGCGACTATCTGGCCGTCTTCGACGAAACCGCCGCGCGGGGGCGTCAGGCCTTGGAAGAGGCGCGGCGCGGCCGCGACGACCTCGCCGAACGGCCGCCGGAGATCATGGTGATGCGGGATGCCCCGCAGCCGAAGATGGCCTACGTGCTCGAGCGTGGCGATTACGACAAGCGCGGCGCGGCCGTCGAGCCCGACACGCCGGCGTCGCTGCCCCCCTTCCCTGCCGACCAGCCCAAGAACCGCCTCGGCCTGGCCCGCTGGCTCGTGGATCCCGATCACCCACTGCTCGCGCGGGTGACGGTGAACCGCCTCTGGCAGTCGCTCTTCGGCCTCGGCCTCGTGCAGAGCCCTGAGGATCTCGGGAGCCAATCGACACGGCCCGAGTATCCCGAGGTGCTCGATCTGCTGTCGTGGAGGTTTTCCCATCCAGTGGCCGAGGGGGGGCTCGGCTGGGACATGAAGCAGCTCGTGAAGACGATCATGCTCTCGCAGACCTACCGGCAGCGCAGCATCGCCGACCCGAAGACGATGGCCGACGATCCGCTCAACGTGTGGCTCGCCCGGGGGCCCCGGCACCGGCTGCCCGCCGAGATGATCCGCGACGGGGCGCTCGCCGCCTGCGGGCTGCTCGTGGAGAAAGTGGGTGGCCCGCCGGTCAAGACCTACGACATGCCGGAGTCGTTCAAGCCTGAGAAGGCCGATACGGGCTCGGCGCTCTACCGCCGGAGCCTCTACACGTTTTGGCGGCGAACCGGCCCGGGGCCGATGCTCGAGAGCTTCGACGTGCCGAAGCGGGTGGTCTGCGTGGCCAAGCGCGACACCACGAACACGCCGCTGCATGCGTTCGTGCTCATGAACGGGCCGCAGTTCGTCGAGGCGGCCCGGGTGCTCGCCGAGCGGCTGCTCGTCGAGTATGACGGCCAGGCCGATCGTGCGCTCGACCGGGCATTTCATCTGCTCACCAGCCGCCAGCCAGACGATGAAGAGAAACAGATCGTGCGGCGCATGCATGCGGCCCAGCGCGAGTGGTACGCCGGCCATCCGGACGATGCGGCGAAGCTCGTGGCGATCGGCGACCGCAAGCGCGACGAGTCGCTGCCGGTGGTCGACGTGGCAGCGCTCGCGAGCGTGATCAACGCCCTGATGAACTACGACGAAAGCGTGGTGAAGCGATGAACGGCTCTCCGATGAACAGGCGCGAGTGGCTCGGTTCGTTCGGGATGGGGTTTGGCGGCCTCGCGCTGGCCGAGATGATTGGCAGGTCGGCCCTCGGCGCCGAGGGAAGCGGTGGCGTGCTCGGCGGCTTCCACCATCCGCCCAAGGCGAAGCGGGTGATCTATCTCTTCCAGTCGGGCGGCCCCTCGCAACTCGATCTTTACGACCGCAAGCCGCTGCTCGTCGAGAAGACGGGCGAGCAATTGCCGGAGAGCATCCGCGGCGGCCAGCGGCTTACCGGCATGTCGGGCAACCAGAGTTCGATTCCGCTCGTCGGGTCGCCGTTCTCCTTCGCCCAGTACGGCGAGAGCGGCGCGTGGCTCAGCGAACTCCTGCCCCACACGGCGAAGGTTGCCGACCGGCTGTGCTTCGTGCGCACGATGTACACCGAGAGCATCAACCACGGGCCGGGCGTGACGTTCATGCAGAGCGGCAACCAGATTCCGGGCCGGCCGAGCATCGGGGCCTGGCTCGACTACGGCCTCGGCAACGAGCACGACGACCTTCCCTCTTTCGTCGTCCTGCTCACGAAGAACAAGGTCGGCCAGCCACTCATGAGCCACCTCTGGGGCGCCGGGTTCCTGCCGACGAAGCACCAGGCCGTGCGGTTCCGCTCCGGTGCCGATCCCGTGCTATACGTGAACAACCCGCCTGGTGTCTCGACGGAGAACCGCCGGCAGCTCCTCGACGGGCTGCGGCAGCTGCACGAGCACCAGTTTGTCGGCACGCCCGACGCCGAGATCACGGCCCGGATCGCCAACTATGAAATGGCCTTCCGGATGCAGGCCAGCGTGCCGGAGGTGACTGATTTTTCAGATGAGCCACAGAGCGTGCTCGATATGTATGGCCCGGAAGCAAAGGACCCGGGCACGTTCGCGGCCAACTGCGTGCTCGCCCGGCGGCTTGCGGAGCGGGGCGTCAGGTTCATTCAGCTTTACCATCAGGACTGGGACCACCACGGCGGCATCAAGGGCAACATCGCCCGCGAGGCGAAGCAGACCGACCAGCCCTCCGCGGCACTCGTGCAGGATCTGGCCCAGCGCGGCATGCTCGAAGACACGCTCGTGATCTGGGGCGGCGAGTTTGGCCGCACGAACTACTGCCAGGGGCTGTACATGCCGGGCGCTGAGTTTGGCCGCGACCACCACCCGCGCTGCTTCACGATCTGGATGGCCGGCGGCGGCATCAAGCCCGGCACGACCTACGGCGAGACCGACGACTACGGCTACAACGTCGTGAAGGACGGCGTGCATGTGCACGATTTCCACGCCACGATGCTGCACCTCCTGGGCATCGACCACGAGCGGCTCACCTACAAGTTCCAGGGCCGCCGGTATCGGTTGACCGACGTCCACGGGAAGATCGTGAAGGGCATCCTCGCCTGACGGCCGGGGTGTCCCATCGCTTCCGCTCCGGGCTACGTGGGTTGCGGCAAGCCCGTGGAACTGTGGGAAGCCCGAGCGGCTCAGCATTGGAAGCCCGAGCGACTCAGCATTGGAAGCCCGAGGGACTCAGCATTGGAAGCCCGAGGGACTCAGCATTGGAAGCCCGAGGCGTAAGCCGAGAGGATGCCCTGGCCGCGTCCCGCCACGTGCATTCCCTTCGGCTCACGCCTCGGGCTTCCTGGAGGACGGCGATATCACAGCACGTACACCGCGATCGCGGCGGTCATCAGGCATGCCGCGCCGATGCGGCGTACGAGCGTGGCCCGGTCCACCTGCTGCTCGAGTTCGTGCCAGCCCAGCTGGGCGAGCACGGCACCGATCACGACCGACATGATGCCCCGGGTCGACTGCACGACGTTGCCGAACACGGCCCCCACGAGCCCAAAGCAGATGTAGAGGCCGGCCATCGCCAGGAGCCAGGTGCCGGCATATATGGCAGCCGTCCGCCAGGCCGGCCATGCGAGACCGGCGGGCGGGCGAAATCGGCCGGTGAGCAATACCACGGCGCACGATGTGCCGCAGGCGATGTAGGTGAGGAGCATCCCCAGCACGGCCGCCGTGAGCCGCCGCGAGTTGCCAACGGTCGACAGGTCGAGCACGTCGATCAGCCGGACGATGAACAGATCGGAGACGGCGAAGCAGAGGCACACGAGCAAAATCCGGCCAAGGGCCTGCCCCGGCAAGCCGCCCGCAGTGCCCTGCAAGAGCGCCGTGGCCGCCACGCTCAGGGTGACTGCCGTCCACTGGGTCGCCGTGAGTGGCCGGCCGAGGAACACGGCCACGATCACGGCGAGCATGAACACCTTGAGCCCGAGGAACGGCGTGAGCCGCGAGGCCTCGACGCGGCGCAAGAGCCCGAAGATCAGGATGTTGCCGAGAAAGTAGAGGCCTGCGGCAGCAAGAAGTGGAAGGATATAGCGGTCGACGGAGGGCATGCCCGCGGGCCGAAGCCACATGAAGGCCGGCAGTGCGAGGAGCCCCATCACCGCGTGCGAGCGGATGAGCAGCCCGAGCGCCGCCTGCGGCCGGCCCTCCACTGGGTATCCGAGCGCGTGGTGCCGCGAGAGCAGATACGAAAACGACATGCATGCGCCGGAAACCAGGCCGGCGACGATGCCAAGCCACGTGGTGCCGGCGGCGAGGGGAGCGATCATGCGGCGGGGCGATCCGGCGGGCGCGTCCCGGTGGAACTGCGGCGGAGGGAGTCTTTGAGGCTGATAAAGTCGGAGAGCAGGAAGATCACGGTGAAAAAGGCGAGCGTCACCTCCATGAGCGTCACCAGCTTCGCGGGGATCGACTGTGGCATGATGTCGCCGAATCCAAAGAACGTGAAGTTCAGCACGCTGTAGAAGAAACAATCGAACAGGATCCGTGGCTCGCCAAGGCCTGGCGCGAACCCGCTCAGGCTCCCCTCCTCTGCCGCCTCGAGCAGGAAGAAATCGAGCGCGAACGACATCGTGATCTGGGCCATGTTCACGCCCATCAGGCCGAGGAAGCGGTGGTAGGGAATCTCGTGGGCGGTCGCGAGCAGGATGTGCTGGAGGTTCTCGGCGAAGAAGAACGCCGTCTTGGCAAGCGCGATTCCGACCACGAGCCACGCCACGGCGGTCGACGACATGACGCCTGTCCGCCAGACCTCATGCACGATTCCCGCCACGACGAGGATCGCGACCGTCTCCGCGGCCTGGCGGGTGAACTGACTCGGAGACGAACGGGCCATCGGCGGGGCATCCTCTGCGGCAGGTCGAGAATACCCGCAGCCCGCACGATCGGCACAGCCGGCACAGCCGCTCCCCTTTGAAGGTGCTTCGCTGCGAGGCGTCCCGGCCCCGGCCGCCGCCCACGGAATCGGCCTGTAGAGTTCAGGAGGAAAGGATTCCCCCATGGCCTCGATCGATCGCTCGTTTGAATCGTCGTTTCCCCACGGCCGCTTCGGAGCCGCCAAGAGCCGGCCGCCCGCGCTTGAGCCGACGCTCCGCACGGACGCGCCTCGTGACCGGCTCCGCGATCTGACCGCGCTCGCACTGTTGGCCGGCCTTCTCTTCCTCGTCGCGTCGCTGGCCACCTACCATCCGGCCGATCCGCCGGGTGCACGGGCCTTCCCACCACATGCGCGGGCCGTCAACGCCTGCGGCTTCATCGGCTCCGCCACGGCCGGCCTGCTCTATGAGTGGCTTGGCCTCGGCGCGTGGTTCGTCACCGCCCTGCTTGTCGGACTCGATGTCGCCCTTTTGCGCCGCCGCGACTTGGCCGATCTTCCCCTCAAAACCGTCGGCGCCGTGCTCGCGACGGGCGGGGTGTGCACGCTGCTCACGATGTTCCTGCCGGCCGGGGTCGCGCGGCCGCTGTGGGGGCCCGGCGGCTCCGTGGGGGCGCTTGGCACCGTACTCGCGCAGAGCTATCTGGCCACAGCCGGCGCTGCGATCGTGGCTGCCGGCGTCACTGCAGCTGGTCTGTTTCTCGCCTGCGATGCCCTGCTCGTGCAACTCGGAGGCGCGTGCCTGGCCGGCGTCATGCAGCTGACCGCCTTCATCGGAACGGGTGCGGGCGCTGTCCGGGCCCGCCTCGCGACGCGCCCGGCGACCGATACGCTCGGCGCTGACCGCGACGATCACGATCCGTTCACTGCCCGCCTCTGTGGCGCATCGCGTGTCACGCTCCCCGGTGCCGAAGACGACGAGGATGCCGACGAGGATGGCCCCACGATCAAGGTCCGCCGCCGCGACGTCGAGATGGCTGAGGCCGACGACGATTCGTCGTTCGATGCCGATGCCGATGCAGCTGAGGCCGAGGCCTCCGAGGCGTCCGACGGT
>JBMLMS010000419.1:1434-10278 GCA_049243925.1 Pirellulales bacterium | reverse complement strand
ACCAAGCGATGCAGCAGGCTCGCGGCTGAGTCGCTCGGTATGAATAGTCTGTTGGTCGCGAGCCGCTGATTGCTACCGTTCTGCGGCAAGTACGCCGCGGCTCGGCCGTGAGGCCTAGGCTGGCCTTCTACGCAAACATCGCGGTAGACTTGACGCGTCGGTGATCTCCGTCACGACGTTTGGCGAGGTGTCCCATGCATTCGGTTAAGTACGTCCACTGGCAAGAAGGCGACTGGTGGCTCGGCTACCTGGAGGAATATCCGGATTACTGGACGCAAGGCGAGACCTTGCAAGATTTGGTCGAGCACTTGAAGGATCTCTATCTCGATCTGTCTAGCGGACATATTCCAGGCGCTCGCAAGGTTGGTGAGCTCGTCATGCCATGAAGCGTGTCGATCTGATCAAGGCAATCGAGGCAAGCGGTTGCGTGTTGGTGAGGCATGGTGGCAGGCATGATTGGTATCGCAATCCAGTCACAGGCGTCTCTCAGCCAGTGCCTCGCCACCGTGAGGTCATGGAGCCTCTTGCGCGGCGAATAATTCGAATGCTTACGGAAGAGTCAAAAGAGCAACGGAGCGACGACGGCAGTTCAGGGGACGCAGAACCAGGCGATGCAGCGGACTCGCGATGAAGTCGGTCGGCATGAATGCTCCCTTGTCCGCGAGCCGCTGATCGCAATCGTTCTGCCTGTTGCCATCCCGATGCCAATCCCAAATGCAACCGAGGCGACCGCCGCAACCGAAAAGGTTCGCGACTACTTGCTCAATCCGGAGCATCCGGACGGCGGCTCCAAGGCGGCATGGTTCCAGTCGCTCGGCTACGCCCGCGATCGTTGGCATGAGCTGGCAATGGATCTCTTGGCCCTCGCCGCCACGTGCGAGCAATTCGCTACCGTCCGGACGCCTTTCGGCGTAAAATACATTGTGAAAGGTCGGGTCGGTCGTGGATCCCATCGCTCTGCAAGCGTATTGGCTGTGTGGATAGTCGAGGCCGATCGTCCTCCTCGACTCGTGACCGCGTACCCGGATGAAGAGCCATGATTGCCGAACATTCTCTCGTCGTGCTCGATTGCGAACCGCCCCACGAAAGACTCAATCGTGGTGACGTTGGAACGATCGTGCATATCTACGAAGGCGGTCGGGCCTACGAAGTCGAGTTTGTGGATGGCAGCGGGCACACTGTGGCCCTGATCACTGTCAACGCCCATGATGTACGCCCGATCGCGGCGGGCGAGTTGCTCCATGCTCGGCGGACTGCGTAGCGGGCAGAACCAAACGCTGGATCAGACGGCGGCTTGCATCCAGCCGTGAGGCTGAGCCCGTGGTCCGCCGCTGATTAGCTTCAGCGTTCTCCAGCGTGGTAGGATATCGGTTGCCCGAAATCATCTTTCTCAACATCGCCCTGGAGGCCCCACATGAGCGCGGCTCCTTACACGGCCGTCATCCGGCGGGATGGGCGATGGTGGATTGGTTGGGTCGAGGAGGTTCCGGGCGTGAACTCGCAGGGCGAGACGCGCGAGGAACTTCTCTCCAATCTTCGCGAAGCCCTCAATGAAGCCATCGAAATGAATCGCGAAGATGCTCGCAAGGCTGCTGGCGAGCAGTTTGAGGAAGTGGCATTGCAGCCGTGAAGCGTCGCGACCTTGTTCGCCATATGCTAGATCACGGCTGCGAGTTGGTCCGCGAAGGTGGGAACCACTCATGGTGGGGCAATGTAGTCCTCAAGCAGCGGTCCGCAGTGCCGCGTCATCGGGAGATCCCCGACTTCCTCGCAAAGAAGATATGCCGCGACCTTGGCATCCCATCGCCGGGTGAGTCCGGTGAAGAGGGGGAACAAGGCGCTGGATCAGACGGCGGATAGCATCCAGCGGAATGGATGATCGATGGTCCGCCGCTGATCAGCTTCCCCGTTCGGCAGGAAAAGTCATGAAATCTCACTGCGTACTTCCGCTTGTGACTCTGGCGATGCTTCTATGCACCACCGCCCGAGCAGAGGATCAACCCACACGCGATGCTGCCAACAAATCCGATGCATTGCCCTGGGTGACGCAGCAGGTGGAAGCGCCGCGGGTGAGCTTTCACACCTTCAGGAGCCGTGCCGCGAAGTCAGAGGTGAGTTATCACGTCTACAGGCCCGCGGCGTACGAAGAGTCTGGGGTAGAACAGTTTCCGGTTCTCTACTGGCTCCATGGCACAGAGGGTGGCGTGAATCACATCGGTCCCGTCTCGCAAATGTTTGATCTTGCGATTCGCGACAAAGGAGTGCCGCCGATGATCGTTGTTTTCGTCAACGGGTTGTCCAGGCGATTGTGGACGAACTCGAAAGACGGCCGTGCTCCGATAGAGACAGTCTTTGTCGAGGAATTGATTCCCCACGTCGATAAAACGATGCGAACCATTCCTCGTCGAGAGGGCCGGGTTCTCGAGGGTTTCAGCATGGGCGGTTATGGAGCCGCCAGAATCGGATTCCGACACCCCGAAAGTTTTTGCGGGATTTCGATACTCGCTGCCGGCCCGCTTGATCCAGAGTTTGAGGGCCCCCGCGCGACCGGAAATCCACTGCGAGACCGAATTCTGGATGATGTCTGCGAGGGTGACATCGACTACTTCAAAGCGACGCACCCGTGGACGATTGCAGAGTCTGGTGCAGAGGTTCTACGAAAGCCCGGTACCATCATCCGGCAGGCAGTGGGGTCGAAGGATTTTTCGTTCCATCTGAGCCGCCGATTTCACGAGCACCTGGATGCTCTCAAGATTCCCCACGAATTCCATGTTGCGAACGATGTAGGCCACCACACGCCTGCGCTGATGGCCGGACTAGCCAACGCGGAGTTCTACCGTAAAGCACTTGCTCTGAAGGCAGATGTGCTGGAGTTGCCATGAGGCTCGTCATCTGTGATCCCCCGCGGCATGGAGTGTCGATCGCAGCGATTCTCAACGACGCGATCGCCACCACCACCGCTCTCTACGAGTATTCCCCGCGAACCAGCGACGACATGTCGCTCTGGTTTCGCACCAAGGACGCTGGGCAATTTCCCGTGGTGGTCGCGGTTGACGACTCCGACGCCGTGCTCGGGTTTGCGACCTACGGAGCGTTTCGTGCCTATCCGGCCTACAAGTACACGGTCGAGCACTCGGTGTATGTGCACCGGGATCATCGTGGCCTCGGCATCGGCCGCGCACTGCTTCGCGATATCATCACACGAGCGGCCGGTCAGCAGTATCACGTGATGATCGGCGTCATCGATGCCGGAAATGCCCCCAGCATCGCCCTTCACGAACGTGAGGGATTCGACCAGGCCGGTGTGATCCGGCAGGTCGGCTACAAGTTTGGAAGGTGGCTCGATGCCGCGTTCTACCAACTGATCCTGGCGACGCCAACCGATCCGGTCGACGGCTAATGGAGCGGCGTGCTCAGGGCTCAGGCCATCGGCAAGCGTGCGGCCGACGCGGCCGCACGTAACTCTTTCGGGAGAGGAAAGTAGACCTCCTCTTGCCGGATCGTCCGTTCTTCCACGTCGGCATCGTAGCGGGCCCGGAGCCACGACACACAATCTTGTACGACGCTCTCGGGCGCGCTTGCGCCCGCGGTGATCACCACGGTTTCATCGCCCGTGAACCACGCCGGGTCGATCTCGTTGGCCCCGTCGATCAGGAAAGCGCGAATGCCGGCGTCACGGGCCAATTCGGCCAACCGCTGGCTATTGGAGCTATTTTGACTGCCGAGCACGAGGACGGTGTCGGCACCCTCCGAAAGAATCCGCACCGCTTCCTGCCGATTCTGCGTCGCATAGCAGATGTCGTCTTTGGGCGGGCCCACGATCTGCGGAAACCGCTCCTTCAGCCGCTGAATGATCCGCGACGCGTCGTCGACCGACAGGGTCGTCTGCGTCAGGTAGGCGAGTTTGTCCTGTGGCCCGAATGACAGGGCATCGACCTCCTCGGTGCTGTCGACGAGCACAAAGGCTTCGGGAGCCTGCCCCATGGTGCCGATCACCTCGTCGTGGCCTTCGTGTCCGATGAGCACGATGCGGTAGCCGGCCTTTGCGTATTTGATCGCTTCCAGGTGCACCTTCGTGACGAGGGGGCAGGTGGCGTCGATCGCCTGGAGCCGACGCTCAGCCGACACGCGCCGCACCTCAGGAGCCACGCCATGCGCTGAAAAAAGCAGCACTGCTCCTTCCGGCACGTCTTCCACGGCATCGACGAAAATCGCACCTTCACGGATGAATCGGTCGACCACGTGTTTGTTGTGGACGATTTCGTGGTAGACGTAGACCGGTGTGCCGTAGAGACGGATGGCCGTCTCCAGTGTCTCGATCGCCATGTTGACACCGGCACAAAAGCCTCGGGGGCTGGCAAGCAGAATCTTCATTGCGATGCTCGAGGAGCCTGATCGATCCGACGTACCGGCCACGAACCGGGTATCATATCGTGCTGCATCGTAATCCACGCCACTTCGGACGGCCAGAGAACGTGCCCTCCATGACCACGGCTGAGCCTCCGCGCACGGAAGGTCGCGATCCTGTGCCATGGCGGCTGGCAGCCCTGCCAGCCACGTTGGATCTGCCATCTGCTCAAGAGTATTGCCGGAAGATCGCAACGCGGCATTACGAGAATTTCACTGTGGCGACCGCGCTCGTGCCAGGCAGGCTGCGGCAACATCTGGCCAACGTCTATGCCTTCGCCCGCTGGAGTGATGACATCGCCGACGAGGCATCGTCGGCGGCGGACGCAGCCACGAGCTTGGCGGCCTGGCGTCGGGGCCTCGAGGCCTGCTTTTCAGGGCGGCCCGATCATCCCGTGTACGTGGCACTCGCCGATACGGTCGGTCAGACCGGGCTCGGCATCGAGCCCTTCTCGGATCTGATTTCGGCGTTCGAGGAGGATCAGGCCTTCGATGCCGCGGGCGTCGTTGTCCGCTATCCGAGCCGGGCGGCCCTGGTGGGCTACTGCCGCCGCTCCGCCGCTCCGGTCGGCCGGATCGTGCTCGCGCTCGAAGGCTGCCAGGCGGCCCCTCTGGTGGAGATGTCCGATGCGATCTGCATCGGTCTGCAGCTCGTGAATTTCTGGCAGGACGTGAAGCGGGATCGCCTGGCCGGCAGGGTGTATTTTCCGGCAGATGATCTCGAGCGCCATCGGGTCGAAGTTTCAGCGCTCGATGCCCGGCAGGCGACCCAGCCCGTGCGGGAACTCGTGCGGGATGAAGTGGCCTGGGCACGGTCTTTCTTCGACGCCGGAGCGCCGCTCGAACGACTCGCGCCACCGACCCTGCGTCCGGCCATCGGGCTGTTCGTCGCGGGCGGCCGTGCGGTCGCCGACGCGATCGAGCGCTTCGGCTACGACACGCTCCGCACGCGGCCCACCGTCAGCCGGTGGAAGAAGCTCGCGCTCGCGTCGAAAGCGTGGTGGAGAATGAGAACCACGACCGATGCGAGGCCCGCATGACCACCCTCGCCGCCGACCGCGCCGTCTGTGCCGATGTGCTGCGACGGTCTGGGTCGAGCTTTTCGCTTCCGATCCGGCTGCTACCAGCCGAGAAACGCTGGGGCACGACAGCCCTCTACGCCTTCTGTCGGCGTGCCGACGACATCGTGGACGATGCACCAAGCCCAGGTGCGGCCGTCGGCGAATTAGACGATTTTCAGCGGCAGGTGCGTGGAGCGGTCGACGGCGGCTTGGTGTCCGATCCCGTCGTCCGCGCCGTCGCCGACACGGTGCGGCGATTCGGCGTGCCGCCGCAGTATCTCTTCGACGTGTTGGAGGGTGTGCGGATGGATCTCACCCACGATGGATTCGAAACGTTTGCAGATGTCGAGCGGTATTGCCGGCATGTCGCGAGCGCCGTGGGACTGGCTGCCATTCATATCTGGGGTTTTCGTACGCCCGACGCGCTCCCCGCGGCGCATGCCTGCGGGGTCGCTTTTCAGCTGACGAACATCCTGCGCGACGTGAGCGAGGATCGTGAGCGCGGGCGTCTATACCTTGCCCGCGAGGATCTTGCAGCCTACGGATGTGTTCCGGACGACGTGGCTGCGCCGCAGGCGAATGCCGGCATCACCCGGGTGTTGAGCCTCTACCGAAGCCGTGCCGAGGCCGCCTTCCGCCATGCCGCGAGTCTTGATCGCATGCTTTCGACCGATGGGCGACTGGCATTTCGCGCGATGTTCGCCGCCTATCGGACGGTGTTCGCCGCGGTCAGCCGGGCGGGCGACACGATTCTCAACCAGCGTGTGCGGCCGCCGCGCGCCGTGCTCGTTGCGGCGACGCTTGCGGGGGTCGCCCTGGGGCCGCGGCCATGAGCGCGACGGCACGACCACGGGCGTCGGAAACTCCGTGTCACACCGTGATTGTCGGCGGCGGCCTGGCCGGCCTCGCCGCCGCGGCAGCCCTCGTCGAGCAGGGCATCTCGGTCAGTGTGCTGGAGTCGCGCCGCCGCTGCGGCGGCCGTGCCGCGTCGTTCGAAGATCCCGTCGGTGGCGGGCTCGTCGATGCCTGCCAGCACGTGGCCATGGGCTGCTGCACGAATTTTCTCGACCTCTGCACAAAGACCGGGCTCGCCGGAACGCTGCGCCGGGATCGGACGATGTGGTTCATCGGTGCCGATGGCACGCGGGCGGCCTGCACGCCCACGCAGAGCCTGCCTGCCCCGCTCCATCTCGCCCCCCTGCTCTCTTCGATGCGACACTTTTCCCTTGTCGAGAAGGTGCGGCTCGCCATGGGCATGCTGCGGATGGCGCGGTGGCGCGGTGCTGATGATCCCGCGGGGCTGTCGGCCGGCGCGTGGCTGCGGGAGATCAGGCAGCCGACCAGGGTGATCGAGCTGTTCTGGCAGCCGGTGATCGAAAGTGCGCTCGGGGAATCGCTCGATCTGGTCAGCGTGCCAGCCGCGAGAAAGGTGGTGCGCGATGCGTTTCTCGCCAACCGGGCGGCGGCAGACTTGTATGTGCCCCTCGAGCCCCTCGGCACCCTGTTCGGCGATCGCCTGGTCGCCTGGCTCGAACGCGAGGCCGTCGAGATTCGCACCGGGTGTGCCGTCACCGGCCTCGAGCGGGATGGCGCCGGAAACGTGCGCGGTGTCGTCCACGACGGCACCGTGCTGCCGTGCGATGCCGTGATCCTCGCCGTGCCGTGGAAGCAAGCCGCCCGCCTCGTGCCCGACCTCGTGCCACCGGCCGACGAGCGGCTGACGGGATCGCCGATCACGGCCATTCATCTGTGGTTTGACCGAGACGTGATCGACCTGCCGCACGCCGTCCTCGTGGGCCGGGTGTCGCAGTGGGTGTTTCGCGGCGACGAGGCCGCGGGCCGCGGCTATTGCCAGGTGGTGATCAGCGCCTCGCGGGGCCTCCTCGGGGGCGACCGTGCCGCACTCGTCGAGACGGTCGTCGACGAACTCCGCGCGGTGTTTCCGGCTGTCGCATCCGCCCGGCTCGTCGAAGCGCGGGTCGTGACCGACCCGACTGCCGTGCTCTCGGTGCGCCCTGGTGTCGAAGCCGCCCGGCCCCCGGCCCGCACCCGCGTGCCGAATCTGTTTCTGGCTGGTGATTGGACGGCTACGGGATGGCCTTCCACGATGGAGGGAGCCGTACGCAGCGGGCGGCTCGCCGCAGACTCGCTGCTCGCGTGGTCTGGCCGCGAGGCAGCGACACTGACGGCCGACTTGCCCTGCTCTTGGCTCATGCGTTGGCTGGCGGGCTGAGCGCTGGCAACGTGGCCACCTCGTGCTCGAGGGCATCGGCGAGTGTGCGAGAGTCGATGACGGCGCGTTCCCAGAGCCCCCACAAATCACCGATGGCGGACGGCCGGCGTCCCACGGTCCGGATCGCCAGGCCGATCTGATGCCACGGCGATCGAGCTTCGGCCAGCCGGGTGATCTCCCCGGGGAGCGAGTCGGCTGCGGTGTCGGAGACGACCCGCAGGCCGAGGCACGGTAGCCCGGCCCGCCCTGCCTCGCGGGCCACGGCCCAAGTCTCCATGTCCACGAGGTCGGCGCCCGTCTCTTCAGCCAATCGCCGTTTGGCGTCGATGCCGTGAACCACTTCGTCGACGGTGACGATGTCATGCCCAGGCGTCACGGCGTCGGCGGTCGACCGCTGCAGATCGACGGGCTGATCTCCCGGCCGCAGTGCGCGACACGGCCTGATCATGCTGCCTCTGGCCAGATGCGGATTCAGGCCGCCCGCAAAGCCGGCGGAAATCACCAGCCGTGGCCGGTGGCCGTCGATCAGCAGGCGACAGGCGCGGGCCGCCTGGGCGACTCCCGCTCCCCCCACGACCCAGGCGATGGGATGGCTCCGGAGCGACCCGTGCCACACCGTGAGACCAGCCGCCTCGATCGTGGTGACGGCATCGACGCGGTCGGCAAAGCGGCCGGCCTCGATCGGCAGCGCGAAGACGATCCCGGCGACGACTTGCCGCCCGTCGCTCACCACGGCAACAGCCAGGCGAGGGTGTGCAACGGATTCCAGCGGTCGGCCGTGTCGTGCCGCCGGCAGGTGGTGCAGCCGCAGGGCTCGGCCGGCACCATCTGCACGTCGTATTTCGGCACTCGCTCCACCGTCTCTTCCCCCTTTGCTTTGTAGAGCCGCTTCTTCACGATCACGTTGCCACAGGGAGGGCGGCAGCGACACTCTGCGTTCGGGGCGTGCCACGGATCAAAGGCTCGTGTACATGCGTAGTCACACGTCAGGGAGTATGTCGACTGTTGTGTCTTCACGTCTTCCCACGAGGCCTTGCAATCCGGCCGGCAGGCTGGGCAGCCGTCGGGGCCGGTGCACGATACATGGCCGCGCGGGCCGTCGGCGGCGCATAGGACGGCCATGCCGGTCGCCGCGATCAGCAC
>JBMLMS010000419.1:0-1334 GCA_049243925.1 Pirellulales bacterium | reverse complement strand
TTCACCTCGCCGTCGCTGAGGCAGAGATAATTGTAGCGCACCCCGACCTGCCAGGCGCCTTCGCTCACGCTCAGCCGTCGGCCGGATCCGCCGCCACGGATGGCGTAGAAGTTGTTGTGCGGAACGGGTCGGTCGAAGCGGTATTCGATTTTGGAGTAGGTGCGGCTTTCACCGGTGAGGAAGTAGAGCACCTCGGCGTAGCCACCCTGGTAATAGACCGTGCCGACGTTCGTGCCCGGCTTTGGCTGGTAGCCGTTGGTGACGAGCGGGCCGGCGGCAGTCGTGCGCGCGTTGTAGAGCCAAGAGCCGAAATATTCCGACTGGAACGACCAGGGACCGTTGTTGCCCACGAATTCAAGGCCTACCATGTTTTGCCAGGAGCCCTGCAGCACGCCCGAGTCGGCGTAGATCGAGTTGAGGGGGCCGGGCGGGCCGTTGCGGATGTCGCCACGGCTGCGGAACCGCACCGCTGCAATCTCGGGCCCGTTCGGCAGACCGGTCGTCTTGTCGAACGACGTGTATTGCCGCCGCGGTTCCAGCGTGCGGCCCGACAGGCCGAGGTGGAGCAGTTTGCGGCCCTCGTCCTCGAAGACGGGAAGGTACACGAGCCGACCCACCGTCATGCTGCCGCCATTCGAGTTGGAAAATCCGAAGGGGTTCGTCGCATTCTTGAACTGGCCTACCTGCCAGGCGAAATCCCCCTCTTCGTTGTTGTTCAAAAGCTGGATGCCGGGCAAAAAGCCGTTATTGAATGGGCCCTCGAAGGCATCCATGTTGTACGACCGCTCCATGAAGTTGAGCCAGCGGCTGCTTGTGAGATGCTCGTAGCCGAACGGATCCTTCTGGTTGCCAATTCGCACGGTGCCGAGCAGCGGGATCTCGCGCACCTGCAGCCAGAGATCGGTGACGGCTGTGATCGGGCCGGAGTCGCGCTCCGTGGGAAACGTCTCGTTGTTGACGTTGAGTTCGTTGGCGAAGTCGTATTCCGCGGCCCAGTCGTACATCTCGTACATTCGGCCTTCCATGCGGAACCGGGCCCGCCGCAGGTTGACCGTGTTGGCGAGCGACGGATCGAGCCCTCCCTGATTCGCCGGCTGCGTGGGGCCAGTGCCCGCCGAAAACGTGACCGCATCCACCTGCGTCCGGCCGCCGATCTTGACGCGAAAGTCTTTGTTGCCCGATTCGGCCTGAAAGCCGTCCTTCCAGGTGTCTTTGAGGGCTTTGTCTGAGCCAATCTCATATGGCTCCGGGGGCTTTGTGTCGGCTCTTGCGGCGGGCGCGGGCAAGGCTTCGGGTGCGGATTTCGCTTCGAGTTGTCGGAGGCGTTCTTCGAG
>JBMLMS010000418.1:0-3497 GCA_049243925.1 Pirellulales bacterium | reverse complement strand
CCTCAAGGACTCCCTTCTTCTGCGCGTGCCCACCGACCGTCTCCGCCGAAAGTTCCGAGCGCCTAAGAGTTGGCGAGGCTCGGGGCTGCCCCGAGCCGGCTCTGTCAGAGATTCGATGAGAGCCGAGCGTCACCCGATATCGAGAATCCGCGGCAGCGGCGTGTCGGCGGGGAGGTCGAGGATCTCGCGCAGCTTCGTGAGGGCGGAGGCGTCGAGCGGCACGAAGATCACCGGATCCTGGCAGAGGTCGGGATCGACGAGGCGGTAGGTGACCGTGCCGTTGCGATCGACCGACGTCGCCCGGCCGTAGCCATACATCATGTTGTCGACTTTCTCGAAGAAGTCGCGGAGTGTGATCTGGGCCGGTCGCGGGCGGCGGACGTAGAAGAGCTCGATCACGTCGCGCCAGAAGTGGGGCACGAATTTCTCGCCGAAGTCGGCGTGGCCCACGCAGTCGCGGTTGGTGCCAGCGATCAGGTATGGAAGCGACACGAGCGTGAGTCGCCGTTCACGGCAGCCCCGTTCGAGTTCGGCGGCGAGATTGATCGAGAAGTCGGCGCTGTAGCAATCGTCGCAGATCAGGATCAGGTGGCCGAGGTCGATGCTGGTGGTTTCGCCGGGGCGGCGGGCCGCGCCGTCGATGAACGCGTGAGCCAGTTGCCGGCAGGGGATCGCATAGCTCTGAATCTGTGTCGGCAGGCCGTGGCCGAGGACGATGATCGTCGCCGGGTTCTCCGAGGCCGCCGCCCCGGAGACGGCGCCGAGAAACTCTGCCGCCACGGAGGCTATCGTCTCCTCGGGTTCGTCCTTTTTGAAGATCGTGGCCGTCGTGCCGTAGGCGGCGGCGAGGGCCGTGATCTCCTTGGGGTCGAGGCCGCGGTCGGGGTCGAGAAGTCCGATCAGAGGACGCTCGGGGGCGATCACCGGCACGGCAGCGGCGGCATCGCGCTGGTCGTCGATGAACCGGGCAAGACTCACGAGCAGCAGGGCCTGCTCTTCGCGGGAGCACGATGCGAATCGACCGGCGTGACCGGCTGCGAGGTGGTAGAGCGACGGCTCGAGTTGCCTGTAGTGCTTGGGCGTGGTTCCCAGCCTCTCGGCCACGAGGGGTGAGAGTTCGCGTGCGAAGGCGTCGAGCGACGGGGGAAGCCCCGGCTCTGCAGCGAGCACAGAAGGCACCGCGACGACGGCGAGCAACAGGGGCCGGAGAGCGTGGAGCATGTGAGAAGCATAGGCCGGCGCCCGGGGTGCGCCTCCTGCTTGACGGCCGGGCTGTCGACCGTATAGTGTACGAGCGTACATTTACAGCCTGGAGGTGTGGTCGTGGTGACGGGTGGATTGCTGGAAACGCTGCTGAAAACAGGTGATTTCGCGGGGATTTCGCCGGGCTATCGCGGAGACGAGGCGGTGGCGACCGGGTTTGCCCCGCTCGACCGGCTGCTGCCGGCCGGGGGCGTGCGGCGCGGCAGCCTGGTCGAATGGCTCGCCGACGCCGAGGCGTCGGGGGCAGCCGCACTTGCCGCAGCCGTCGCCTGCCGGCTAGCCGGGCGGGCGGAGCAGGCCGCCGAAGCGGCTGCGACGATCATCGTCGTCGATCGCACGGGGCGATTTCACCCACCTGCCATGCTGAGTTGGCTCGAACGTGCCGGAGCCGGCGGGCGGTTGGCTCCCCGGCTCGTCGTGGCGCGGCCTGCCCATGAGGCCGACGAACTGTGGGCGATCGACCAGGCGCTCCGCTGCCGGGGCGTGGCGGCAGTGCTGGCGTGGCCCCGCAGCATTCATTCCACGGCCATGCGGCGGTGGCAGTTGGCAGCGCGGGCGAGCCTTGCCGTGGGGCTCTTCGTGCGGCCGCTTGCGGCCCGGCGCGAACCGAGCTGGGCGGAGGCGCGCGTTGCCGTGACGGCACGGCCGGGAGGGAGCCTGGCCGTGCGCCGGCTGCGGCTCGCGCTCGCGGGTGGGCCGTGGGCCGGCGAGGTGCATCTGCAGGAGCGGTCGGTCGAGCTCGGCCTCGATCTGGCGCGTGGCTGCGAGGCCATGCTCCCACCGGGGGCAGCTGCGCCATCCGTTCACGAACAGGAGCGCATCGCATGCCGCGCATCATGACGATCTGGCTGCCGCGATGGCCCGTGCAACGCCGGCTCGGCGAGCGGCCCGAGCTGCGCTCGGTGCCGGTGTTCGTCTGTCGCCGGGAGCGGCGCGGCGTGATGACGATCGTGGCGTGGGCCTGGGCGCTGCCGCCACGGGCCAGATCGACCCGCGGTGATGGGCGGCCGTCGGTGCCGCGCATCCCGCCGGGCATGTCATTGGCCGAAGGCATGGCCGTGCTCTCGCTCGCACACGGGTCGCGGGCCTGTCACATGGCGGAAGTCGATTCCGACGACCCCGCCGTGGATCGTGCGGCGCTCGAACGTTTGGCGCGGCAATGCCGCCGGTTCGCTCCGATCGTGGCGCTCGAGGATGCCGAGCGGCCCGAATGCATCCATCTCGACGTGACAGGCACGGCGGGCTTCTTCGGCGGAGAAGAATCGCTCGTGCGCACGGCCGCGTGGACGCTCGCCGCGCACGGTGTCCATGCCCGCGTGGCCATCGCCGACACGCCGGGGGCGGCCTGGGCAGCCGCCCACCATGCCGAGCGGCTCGGCCGGCAGCCCGCCTTGCCGTTTCGCCGGCCCCGCCGGTTTGTCGTCGTGCCGCCAGGCGAGCAGGCTACGGCCCTGGCGGCGTTGCCGGCAGCGGCGCTCCGCATCGAGGCCGACGTGCTCGCCGCCCTCGGCGAAGTGGGCATCGATTCGATCGGTGGCGCACTCAAACTGTCGCGAAAGAGTCTCGCTTCGCGGTTTCCACCGATGCTCGCACGCCGGCTTTCGCAGTTTATGGGTGGTCGGGCCGAGCCGCTCGTGCCCACGTTCGGCGAGGCGCTGCCACAGGCGGCGCATGCCTGTGAGGTTCCGGTGGCGCTGCGGGAGATGGGCGAGGATGCGATCGTGGCCGTGCTCGAGCGGCTCGTGGGGCGGTGTGTGGCGCCGCTTGCGGCGCGTGGGGAAGGAATCACCGCACTCCAGGTGCGGTTCGTTCAATACGCGGGTGCCAGTCGGCAGGGCCCCTGCCCTCCCGTGGTGATCGACGTCGGGCTCTACCGTCCGGCGCTCGCCGTGCGGCATGTGGTCGAGTTGATTCGGCTGCGCATGGCCCGCGTGCGCATGCCGCGGGAGATCGAAGGGATCGCTGTGGAGGTGGTGGCGGCCGCTCCGGCCCTCTGCCGGCAGCGCACGCTCTTTTCTGGTGCGAGCGAGTCGGCGGCAGCGGAAGTCGGCATGCTATTCGACCGGCTCGCCGGCCGGCTCGGTGCGAAGGCGGTGTTCGAGCCGCAGTTGGTGCGCGATGCCCAGCCCGAACATGCCTGGGTGGGCATGCCGCCGGCCGGTGGCGCATCGCGCACGGCGGCGTCTGCGAGGCCGCAGGCCGCGCCAGCGGAGCGCCGGCCGATCTGGCTCTTG
>JBMLMS010000417.1:0-3974 GCA_049243925.1 Pirellulales bacterium | reverse complement strand
CTGCGGACGATGGCGGTCGCACGGCTCGTGCTCGACAACTTCGACCACATGAAGGCCTACTGGATCATGCTCGGCATCGGCACGGCCCAGACGGCGCTGGCCTACGGAGCCGACGACATCGACGGCACGGTGCGGCACGAGCTGATCTACCACGACGCCGGGGCGACCACCCCCGAGGTGCTCTCGGTGGAATACATCCAGCGGCTGATCCGCGAGGCGGGCCGCGAGCCCGTGGAGCGCGACACGCTCTACCACCGCGTGGAGCGGGACGGCACGTCGTGGCGATCGGCCGAGGCCCTCACGGCCCGCTAGCGTCGGCAGGCTGCTTCTCGAACGTCACGAGCACGGCGCCATCGCCCGGCTGCGTGCGGAACTCGCGTGGCCGCCAGCCCTGCTCGCCCCGGAAGCAGAGCCGCCGGCGGGTCTCCGTGACTTCGTAGATCCCCTGGAGCACCTTCCCCTTGCCGTCGCCCGACGTGATCTCGACGTCGATCTCCGGCGGATCGGCGAGCGGATCCATTCGGCTCTCGCCGCGGTTCACCTCGAGACCGTCCACCGTCATCGTCCACGCGCCGTCGGCCTGATTGACCACGATCACCTCGCGGGCGTCGCCTGGCTTCGCCTCGCCATCCGACTCGATGGCCACGATCTTCCACCGGCCGGCATAGAGCGCCCGGTCGCGGGCCGCCGCAGCCTCCTCCGGCACAACCGCCTCCTGGGAAAGGCCCCGGGCGATTCCCGCGACCATCATCACGGCCGCAAGCAGAGATCCCGCGAACGTCGATTGAACGCCGGTCATCGAACCCCCTCCTGCGTCTGGAACATGAGCGACAAGTCAATACTATCAGGCCGTCCAGACGGGAGAGAGCCGCGATCGCCGGATACGCGTATCGTGCGTGGCCAAAGGGAACCCTCCCACCCTCGCGGTGGCCACGATCAGCCGGTCAGCCGGATCCTGATGGAACCGCGTTGGCAGGCGATTCATCTCCGTCACGACGGCCGGGGTGATGGGAAGCACGCTGACCGCGGCCGGAGAAGCAGCGATGCGCAGCCAGTCGTCCAAGGCATCGCCGAGCCGCAAACGCCCGAGTTGGACGAGCAGGGCCACCTCCCACAGACTGATATCGCACAGCGCCGGCCGCTCGCCGCTCGGCAGCTCGTCCAAGACCGCCCGCTCACGTGCCGAAAGCCGGGAGTCGCCGAGCATCCACCACACCCACACATGCGTGTCGAGGAGTGGTGGCTTCGTCATCGCAACGCTTCGATGTCGGATTCGCGGATCACGCTCGCGAACGGATCGCCCGTGAATTCACCCCGGCCGCGAAGCGCGAGCCACGGCTTGTCGTCCCGCGCGGGCACCACCCGGGCTACGGGTCGGCCGCGTTTGAGGATGACGAGTTCCTCGCCAGTACGGCTGACTTCATCGAGAAGCCGCAGGCAACGGGCCTTGAATGCCGACGCACTGATCTTCATAAGAACTACTGTACATGACCAGTGTACTGCCAGTCAAGCCCCGGACCACGCTGGTCGCTGGGAAGAGGAAGCACGCTCGTTTCGGAACAGGGCAGCGCCGGGTAAACATCGTTGGCATTTTCGCCGCAAATCTGCCACCGTGCCAGCCATTCTCGTGCGCGGGCAGGGGGCGTGTCAGCCGACGCCGCCCAACCCGAGCGTGCTGCCCCAGCGGCCGAGGATCACCTTTTTGAGGCGGGCGTGGGCAGGATCGGCAAGCGCCGGATCGCGGGCGAAGAATTCGTGGGCGTCGGCCCGGGCCTCCGTCATCACGCTCTCATTCTTGATGAGATCGGCCATCAGCAGGCCGTCGTCGCCGCTCTGACGCGTGCCGACGAGATTCCCCGCGCCGCGGAGCTCGAAGTCTTTTCTGGCGAGTTCAAATCCGTCGGTCGAGGCCACGAACGCATCGACCCGCGGCAGCGGCTCGGTGCCTGACGGCGTGACCGCGCCGCAGATGCCGGCAACGGCTCCCCGGGCCACGCGGCCACGCAGCTGGTGGAGCTGTGACAATCCAAAACTCTCGGCATCGAGGATCGCCATCACGGTGGCGTTGGGCACGTCGATCCCCACCTCGATCACGCTCGTGCACACGAGCACGTCGAGCTTGCCGTCACGAAAATCGTCCATGATCGCCTGCTTTTCGGCCGTCTTCAGCCGGCCGTGCACGAGCGACAGCCGAAAGGCCTCGAGCGGCCCGTTCGCGAGCTCCTCGAAGGCCGAGGCGATCGTCGCGAGCCCCCGCTTCGAGTCTTCGATGGCGGGCACCACCACATACCCTTGCCGCCCCTCGCCGAGTTTCTTCCGCACATGCTCCCACCACGACGCTTCCTGATCGGGCACCACGCGATACGTGCGCACGGGCTGACGCCCGGCTGGCCCATGCTCGATCACGGAGTAGTCGAGGTCGCCGTGGATGGCGTGGGCCACCGTGCGCGGAATCGGTGTGGCCGTCATCACGAGCACGTGCGGCTCGGCCTGCCCCTCCTGAAGCGTGGCCCGCTGGATCACGCCGAACCGCTGCTGCTCGTCGATCACCACGAGCCCGAGGCTTTTGAACGGCACGGCGCCGCTCACGAGCGCCTGCGTGCCGATCACGATCTGCGATTCCCCCGCCGCGATCCGCTCGAGCGCCTTCCGCCGCTGGGCCTGCGTCTGGCCGCCGACGAGGAGTTCGAGGTTGACCCGTCCTTTGACGAGCAATTGCTCGAGCGTGGCGAAATGCTGCCGGGCCAAGAGCTCCGTGGGCGCCATGAGCGCGGCCTGATGGCCGCAGCCGACGGCTGCGAGCATCGCGTAGAGCGCGACCACCGTCTTGCCACTGCCCACGTCGCCCTGCAGCAGCCGGTTCATCGGCTCCGGCTTCGCGAGGTCGGCCACGATCTGGGCGATCACCGCATCCTGATCGGGCGTGAGCGCAAACGGCATCCGAGCCCGGATCCGCCCATCGAGCCGGGCGTCGACGACCATCGCGGCCGCCGCCTTGCGGTCTTCCTGCTGCGCCCGATGTAGCCGCAGGGCCAGCTGCAGCATGAAGAGCTCCTGGTAGACGAGCCGCCGCGTGGCCGCGTCCTTCTTCTCCAGGCTGGCAGGCGCATGAATCTCGTGCATCGCCTCGCGGATCGGCATCAGACCTTTCGCGGCCAGCCACTCCTCCGGGAATGCCTCCTCCAGGATGTCGCCAGCGTGGGCGAGCGCCGCCTGCACGGCCAGCCGCACGTCCGACTGCCGCACCCCTTCCGCGCCCGGATACACCGCCAGATATTCGCCGCGGATCGGCTCCTCGCCGGCCGCACAGAGCCGCACCTCCGGATGCGACATCTCCCACGTCGTCCCCGCCCGCTTCGGCACGCCGGCGAAGACGACCGTCGCTCCGACGGCGAACTTCTTCGCCATGAAGGGCATGTTGAACCACACGCCGCGCACGCTGCCCCCCTGCCCTTCCACGAGCACCGTGAGCATCGAGCGGCCGTGCGCCGTCGTCCGCTGCCGCACGTCGGCGACAGTCCCTGCCACCGACGCATGCTCCCCCTCGACGAGGTCGGCGAACGCGTGCGCACCGCTGAAATCCTTGTAGTCGCGCGGAAAGTGCACGAGCGCGTCGCGCACGGTCACGAGCTCGAGCGCCCGCAACCGCTGAGCCCGGGCCGTCCCCACCCCCGGCAACCGCTCGAGCAGCGTGGTCAGGCTGGGCGCAAGGTCACTCATGCCGCCAGTGTAGCGAGTTGATGCGGAGCAACTGGACCACTCGCCGATCGTCGATGCGCCGGCGCCGGCTCGGGGCAGCCCCGTACCGTCTCGCCGGACGTTCGTTGCGCCCATCCTGGGCTTCACTCACTCGGATGTGCCTGCGCTGCGCCATCCATGGCTCCGCTGGTCACATACGCCGTCTCAACGGCAGGGGCAGCCCCTCGCCTCCTCAACGAAAGCCCGAGGCGTAAGCCGAGAGGATGCCCCGGTGG
>JBMLMS010000416.1:0-5187 GCA_049243925.1 Pirellulales bacterium | reverse complement strand
ATCTTCCCAGTCAGATCTGAGCCAATGCGCAAATTCCGTGCCGAACAGGATTGCCTGGAGGGCGGAGGCGAACGTCCGGCGAGACGGTACGGGGTAACCCCGAGCCGGCGCGAAGGGCAAAACGCCCCAGCAGGGCTACGCCGGAGCCGTGAATTTGACGTTTTTCCGCGGATTTCGCCCGGTTCGGCCGTACCTTGACACCCCACGGCCTGCGGCTACCCTAAACCCCCAGACTCCCTAGTCGGAAATCTTTCTCCAATCGGCATCCTTTTCCACGGGGTGCGGTCGGTTGTCTGAAAGCTTCCGGCCACGGGTATCCGCAAGAAATTCGTCTGCTGCGGTCCGGTAGCCGTCCCGGATCGGGGTTGTTTCGTGACGGCTTCAGGAACGCACGACGCGTTGGGTTTTCTAACTGGAGGAATGTAATGAAGCGTTTTCTCGGTATTGCAGTTGCGATGTTTTTCGCCCTCGTGGCGATCGCTCTCGTCGGTGGTGATTCGGGTGCCGTCGCCGGCCACGGCTGCCACGGCCGCCATCGCTGCCACGGCCGCCACCACCGTGAGCGTTGCCACGGCGGTCTCCTCGCCCGCCACCACGCCAAGAAGGCTGCCCGTTGCCACGGCGAAGCGGCTCCGGTCGAAGAGTGCGGCTCGTGCGGTGAAGTTGCCAGCGACTGCGGCTCGTGCGGCGGCGAAGTCGCCGGCGAGTGCGGCAGCTGCGGCGGCGGTGAGGTCGTCGGCGGGTGCGCCGGCGGCAACTGCGGCGGCGAGGCTGTGATCTCGGAAGGCGTGCCGACCGAGGCCGCCCCCGCTGCTCCGGCTGCCCCGGCCGCTCCGGCCTCGGGCACCTGATCGCCCGCTTCATCCGCGCCGCCTGCCCTGAGGCGGTCGGGAAGCATGTTTGAAACACCCGGGCCTCCCGTGAGGGGGGCCCGGGGTTTTTTCTGCGCTTCTTTTTCCGCGGTTACTTGGCCGCGGGCGTGTCGCTGCGGGCGGTGCGGGGCTCTGTCTGGGTCTTGGCGGCAGCCTGTTGGGCCCGCTTCTGCAGCTCGGTCGCCACCAGTTCCTGCTTGGCGAGCATGTCTTCAGGATCCTCGAAGTTGAGCAGCAGCGGCGGCATGTCGTCGAATATTCGCATCGCCATCCCGACTACCCGCCAGCCCTCCGGGTCGAGCCGCACCACCCACACCACGTTGTCGGTGCTCGTGAAGCCATCGGCGTCGGTGTCTGTCCAGGTCGTCCCCACGTGCACGAGGTCGCCGTCTTCACCGACGAGTTCGCAGTCACGGATCGAGTAGGCGGCCGTCGGATTCACCGGTGGCGCCACCGAGAGGCCGAGCTCCTCCGTCTTCGCCCGGGCGACCTTCGTGAGCATGCTGCTGGCGGCGGTGTCGTCGCCGCGCTTGATGGCGTCGAGGAACGCCACGACCGAGGCCTTGGCCGGCGCCATGGCGGCTGATCCGGAGCCACCGCCCGCCGAGCAGCCGGTCGTTCCGATGGTGGCGAGGACCGTGCAGCCAGCGGCGAAACAAGCGAGCCAGAGGGTCCAGGCGCGGGCCGTCGGGGCGGTCGCAGGGCAGGGGGCGGGCGAGGTCATCACGGCAGACTCCACGGGGTCGAAAAAACCGCGGTTCGCGACGTTCAAGGAACCGGAGCGGGGCGGGAGGGTGACGGGCCGAGCCGTGCCGGTCAAGTCGAAAAACGCCGAGCAAAAGCCGGGCATCGCTGCCCGGCGGCCAGGTGGCGTATGATCGAAAGGGCCTGTCTGCCCCGCGTCGAGGTCGTCGTGATGAACCGCGTCAAAATCATGACCATGCTGCTGGCGGGCTTGGTGGTCTCGGCCGCGGTCGGCCGCGGCGCTCCGCTGCGAGTCGAGCGCGGCAAGCCCACTGAGACCATCCGAGCGCGGCCACCCGCCGCGTGGGACAAGGCCAGCGAGTCGGTGTTTTTCGACGACGCCTTCAACACGCTCGAAGGCGAGCGGCCCGACTTCGCCGTGCTCGCATCGAGCGGGCGGGCGGCCCCCGTTGCCGGCGGCGCCGCACCGGCCGGCCCGCGTGGTGATTCGGCGGGGGGCTTCAAGTGGTCGGCGCTCGTTTCCGCCGACACACTCGCCGACGAGATCAAAGACATGAAGGGGAGGGTCGCAGCCGCCGTGGCCTCGGTGTCGGATTTCAAAGCGGGCGGGTATGACGAGGCGCGGGTGGGGTTTTCCACGATCGCGCTCGCCTTCGCGGTGACCGCCGAGCACGACGGCGACGTGCGTTGGAAGAAAGACGCCGAGCAGGCCCGCGACCTGTTCGCCCGCGTGGGGGCGAATTGCAAGGTGGGCACGACACAGTCGTTCGCCGAGGCGAAGGCAAGAGTCGACGACCTCGCCACGCTGCTCGACGGCAGTCCGATCGAAGCCACCGCCGAGCGCGAAGACGACTTCAAGTGGAGCCAAGTGGCGGGGCGGCCGGCGCTGATGGCCAGGCTCGAGACAGCCGACGAACTCATGGCTGCGAGCATCGCCTCCAAAGACGACTTCACGAAGCAGGTGGAGAAGCTCCTGCACGAGGCCGAACTGGTGGCCGCGATCGGCGAAGCGATCCAGCGGCCCGACTACGAATACCACGACGACGACACCTACCGCGGCTACGCGGCCGCCATGCGAGACGCCGCTGTGAAAGCCCGCGAGGCGGCGCTGAAGAGCGACTACGACGCCGCCCGCACGGCGGTGGGCGTGCTGAAAAAATCGTGCGACTCCTGCCACGGCGACTATCGCGGGTAGGCTCACGGCCGGTGGGGAGACAGGCTGAAGCCTGTCCTACATAAGCACGTCGGGGAAGACGTCGCGGGCGGGCCGCCACTCCGGCCAGTCGGATCGCCACACCACTTCCGTGCCCTCCGCCTGCCCGGCGTCGAGCCAGGCCTGCATCGACTCGGCAGGCAGCGGCTCCGTCGGCTCGCCGCCTGGGAACGCGATGCACCACAGCAGGTCGGGACGCTCGGCGAGCGCCGGGTGGAACGTGGGCTGTGCCGTGATCGGTGCGGGAGCGGGCGCGAACGTGGGCGTTGCGGCGGGGGTCGGCTCGGGCACGGCGAATCGGTCAATATCTGACGCCGCTGCCGTCACGGGGCCGGGGGCCGCGCCGTCGAAGGGCAGCACCCGGGGCAGCGTCACCGCGACAGCCGCGTCGAGATCGAGGAGCCGGGCCGTCGGCAAGGCGGAGCCCGGGGCGGTGATGCCGGAGCCCGCTGCCGGCACGCGAAACTTCTCGCCGCAGGTCGGGCAGAGGCCCTTTCGGCCCGCGAACGAGTCTTTGACGTTGATCCGGTGCCCGTTGGGGCAAAACACCACGATGCCCATGATTGATGCCGAACTTGCCGTTTCGGGGAGGCGGTCTTACGCTGTGCTTCCATCATGGCACGGCGCGACAAGCCTCAACCAGAGCCCGAGCAGGACGAGCGGCGGGGGCCCGTCGAGATCGCCCTCGTCGGCGACCTCACCGACAACGAAGCCGACATGACCGACCGGCTGCTCGGCATCGAGCCCGGCGGCGAGTGCACGATCTATTTCGACTCGCCCGGCGGCAGCCCGTATTGCGCGATGTCGCTCGTCACGCTCATGCGGCTGCGGGGCATCCGGGCCACGGGCATCGTCACGGGCGAGTGCTCGTCGGCGGCCCTCTGGCCGTTCGCCACCTGCACCCGCCGGATCGTCACGCCCTACAGCGTGTTTCTCTTCCACCCGATGAAGTGGCAGAGCGAGGAGCACATCGGCATCACCGAGGCCGCCGAGTGGTCGCGGCACTTCGCGGAGCTCGAGCGCGACATGGACGTGCTGCTCGGCGATCTCTTCGGGTCGGCGAACGAGCTCATCGCCCAGTGGATCAAGACCCACCGCTACGTCACGGGCCGCGAGATGGTGAAAGCGGGCCTCGCCGAAATGGCGTCGTTGCAGCCGCTTTCCGAGCTTCTGCCAGCTGAAGCGGGCTGACGCCGGCTTCGTATAGACTCGTATCGTGCAGATTTGCCCCGCTCACCCTTCCGCCCTTCGGAGCCGCCCCATGCGCCGCATGCTTGCCCCTGCAATCGCCCTGATCGCCGTTTGTGTCTGCGCTGGTGTCGCACGGGCCCAGGCCGTGGCCGATGACGTGCGAGCGTTTACGATCGCCAACGGCGCATTCTCGCTCGAGGCGCCCGCCGGCTGGAAGCAGGTGCCGCCGAAGTCGGGGATCGTGGAGACCGAGTTTGCCGTGCCGTCGGACGGCGATGCCGCCCCGGGCCGAATGACCGTGATGGGCGCCGGCGGCAGCGTGCAGGCCAACGTCGACCGGTGGTACGGCCAGTTCACCCAGCCCGACGGCAGCGCCACGAAAGACAAGGCCACGACGAAGACGCTCAAGCTCGCCGGCTGCACGGTCACGCTCGTGGACGTGGCGGGCGTCTTCAAAGACATGCCCGGCGGCCCGTTCGCCGGCGGGCAGGCCGTCGATCGGCCCGACTACCGGATGCTCGCGGCGATCGTCGAGACGCCCGAGAAGGGCAGCTACTTCCTCAAGTTTTACGGCCCCGGGGCGACGGTCGCGAAGCACGCCGACGGCTTCCGGAAGATGGTCGAAGGGCTCGTGGCGGCGGGCAAGTGATCCCCGCGCGACGCATGAAAGCTGCACGATGAAGATCCAGGAATTTCTCGAGCACCACGGGATCGCCGGCAATCCCTTCGCCGAGGAAGACGCGCAGAACGACACGGTCTTCAAGCGCACCTGCCTCGAGACCACGTTTCATCCGGCGTGGGACAAGATCTACGGCGATCCGGCCGACCCGAGCACGTCGATCGTGTTTGGCGAAAAGGGGGCCGGCAAGACCGCCCTCAAGCTGCAGATGGTGCGGCAGTTCGACAAGCACAACGATTCGGATCCCGAGCGGCGCACGTTCGTCGTGCTCTACGACGACTTCAACCCCTTCCTCGACAGGTTCGTGAGTCGGGCCGGCCCGCACCGGCCGGTCGAGAAGACGCTCGCCCAGTGGAAGCTGTGGGACCACATGGACGCGATTCTCGCGCTCGCCGTCACGCAGTTCGTGACCACGCTCACGGCGCCGGGGCAGAAACGGCCGCCGAAGCTCACGCCGCCGCAGGCCCGCGATCTCGCGCTGCTCGCCGCCTGCTACGACCAATCCACAGGCGAGACGTTTCCGGCCC
>JBMLMS010000415.1:0-4675 GCA_049243925.1 Pirellulales bacterium | reverse complement strand
GCCTACGGCGCGTCTTTCTTGAGCTTCGCCAAGAGATCGACGGCGTCGGGCCGCGTGGCGAACATCGGTTCGTTGGCCAGCACTTCCTCGAGGATCTTCCGGGCCCGATCCTTCTCGCCGCGGTCGGAAAGCAGCTTGGCCACGTAGTAGGCGCCGTCGGTGGTGAGGGCGTTGTTCTGCGTGATCTGGGCGAGGATCTTCTCCGCGTCCTCGCGTCGGCCGAGCTTGTAATACACCCACGCCAGCGTGGTGAGCGCGTTGACCTGCTGCGGCGAATTCTCACGGTGCATGGCCACGTTGGCCTCTGCCATCTCGAGAGCCCGCTGCCGCGAGTCTTTGTCGTCGCTCTCGATCAGCACCAGCGCCAGTGAGTTCGACGCCGGGAAGTTGCCGGGCGACTGCACGTGGGCGTCGTAGAAAAACTTCTCCGCCGTCGCGTAGTCGCGGGCCACGCGGGCGATCGCGCCCCGCACCACCCGGCCCTCGAGGCTCTTGGTATCGAGCTTGAGCGCGTCTTCGGCGATCGCTTTGGCCCGCTCGAGATCGTTTTGCCCGAGATACCACTGCGAGGCCGCGAGCAGCACGGCGGGATCCTTCGGAGCCTCCTTGATGGCCGCTTCAATCAGCTTCTTGGCGGTGTCGCGCTTCTTGGCGTCGTCGTAAAGACGGGCCATCGCGAGCTCGGGCTGGACGGCTTTCTGATCGAGCTTCTTCGCCTCGCGAAACTGCTCGAGCGCCTCCTGCGGCTTGCTGAGCTGAAAGAGCACGATGCCCATGCGCTGGTGTGCGCTGGCGTTGTCGGGGTCGAGGTCGATCCACGACTGGAGATGCTTCTGGGCGAGCTCCCACTGCTTGCGGGCCTCGGCCACGGCGGCGCTGCCGGCGTTGCAGCGGATGTCGAAATCCCGCTTGCGCTTGGCATTTTCGGTGTACTCGGCTGCGAGCCGCGTCGCTTCTTTGAAAAGCATGTCGGCGTCGGTGACGCGCCGATCCTGGAAGGCAAGATCGCCCATCATCAGATAGGGCTCGGGATCCTTGGAAAACTTGATCACGCAGTCTTCGAGTTCGGCGCGGGCCGGGCCGAGCTGGTTCACGCTCAGCCAGAGCATGGCCATCATCACGCCGGGGGGCGGCAGCTTGGCGTTGTTGCTCTTCGCGCGTTCGAGGATCGCGCGGCAGCCGTCGATGTCGCGGTCGCGAAAGCGGTTGATGGCGCCCGTCACTTCCTGATTCTGGGCGTCGTCCGACACGGCCTTGCCGATCAGCGTCTGGGCCGTGATCTGGGCCCGGGCCTCGCGGGCCGGCAGGCCGGCCGTGGCGAGCACGGCTGTCAGGATCGCCACGATCATCCCGCCTTCGAGTCGCTGCCGCATCGCCATGGAATCGTCTCCTTGAATTGGATCAAGAGGCCATACCCTCCCGACTTTCCAGTACTGTATCTTTGGGGACGGTTTTTCGCCACAACCCCTCGAGCCGTAAGGCCTCCGCGCATGATCGTCGGCGCTGTCCTCGAACGCGAACTCCGGTTTGCCCCGCGGTCGCGGGGCCTGTTCGTGGCCCGCGGCGTCTATGCCGCCGCGCTCCTGGCAATCATCGCCACCTGCTGGCTCGTGGTGACGGGCACCCAGACGGTGGCCACAGCCGGCGACACGGCCCGCTTTGGTGCCACGCTGATGCGGATTCTGGGCCCGCTCCAGCTCTGCCTGGCGATGCTGGCCGCCGCCCTCACCGGCGCCGTGGCCGTGACGACCGAGAAAGACCGGCGCACGCTCGAGCTCCTGCTCGTGAGCCGGATTTCCGACGCCGAGCTCGTGCTCGGCAAGCTGGCGGCGAGCCTCGTGCGGGTCGGGCTCCTGCTCCTGGCGGCCGTGCCGGTGTTTGCGATCGCCGGGCTCTTCGGCGGCGTGGAGCCCGGGCAACTTGCCCGGCTATTTATCGTGACGGCGGCGGCGGCGCTCGCGGCGGCGAGCATCTCCACGGCCGTGGCGTTCTGGAAAGACACGACATTTCAGACGCTCGCGATCACGCTCTTCGCACTGGTCGCCTGGCTGGCGGCGGGCGAGGTGGCCGCGGTGCAAAGCGGCGCCGCGCTCGGCGCGATCGTCTCACCCGCCCGGGCCGTGTTCGCCGCGCTCGATCCCGCCGGGGCCGCGCTGCTGCCCCCCTTTCTCGTTGTCTGTGGCGGGATTCTTCTCGGCACATCGGCGATCGCGGTGGCCAACGTGCGGCGCTGGAATGTGGCTGGCGAAGCGCGGCAGCAGGTGACTGCTTCGGCCGGTGGTGTGAAGCGGCCGGCCCGGGAGGTCTGGGCCAACCCGATCCTGTGGCGTGAGATCCGCACGCGGGCCTACGGCCGGGCGATCCTGCTCGTGCGGCTCGCCTGGCTCGTGCTCTTCGCCGCCGCCGTGGCGGGCATCGTGCAGGAGGCGCGGGCGGCCCGCCCCGACCGGCTCGCGATCGCCGTGGCCGTGGTGCCGATGGCGCTGGCGAGCCTCGTGGCCGTGGCGGCGCTCGCCGTGACGAGCGTGACCACGGAACGCGACCGCGGGTCGCTCGATCTCTTGCTCGTCAGCGACCTCGAGCCGGCGGAATTCGTGTGGGGCAAGCTGGGCGGCGTGCTCGTCGTGGCCCGTGAGCTCGTGATCCTTCCCCTGGCGCTGTGCGGAGCTCTGGCCGTGGCGGGGCTCGTGTCGGTGGAGAATGCGGCGTATCTCGCACTCGGGATGGCGATTCTCTTATGCTTCGCGGCGGTGCTCGGCTTCCACGCTGGGCTCTGCTATCAGTCGTCGCGACGGGCGATCGCCGTGGCGCTCGGCACCGTGGCGTTTCTGTTCGTGGGCGTGGCCACGGTGATGCGAATCATGGTGGCCTTCGGATCGAGCTTCGAATTGCAGCTGGCGCCGTTTCTGGCCGCGATCGTGGGTGGCGCAGTGGGCCTCTACGCGGCGCTCTCGGCCCGCAATCCTTCGCCGGCCATCGCCTGGGCCTCGGCCCTCCTGCCGGCGCTGACGTTCGTGGCGATCACGGGCTTCCTTCAGGGCAACCCGCTGCAGGTTTTGATCGTGACGGCCGTGGCTTACGGCTTCGCGACGCTCGCGCTCCTGGTGCCGGCGATCGGTGCCTTCGACCT
Source organism: Pirellulales bacterium (assembly GCA_049243925.1). Lineage (GTDB taxonomy): Bacteria > Planctomycetota > Planctomycetia > Pirellulales > UBA1268 > RGVT01. The sequence continues at coordinate 1,545 of JBMLMS010000415.1, read as the reverse complement.
GCTCACCGGCCGCACCACTACCGGCGAATGATTTCCGTGCCGTCGGCCGCCGGCGCCGCGAGCGCCGCCATCCGGGCCTCGAGGTCGGGGGTGCTGCCGCCGCGGGCCACCGCCTGGCGGTAGCTGGCGAGGGCATCGAGGGGCCGGCCGAGCGCCTCCTGCGCGATGCCCTCGAGGGTGAGCACGTGGGGCGGCGTCTGATTCGGGCCGTAGGTCTCGCCGAGAATCGCGAGCGTGGCCAGGCAGCGCTGGGGCCGCCCGAGCCGGCGGTAGACCTCGGCCGTGTCGAGGAGCACGTCGCGGTCGTCGGGCGCGATCGCGAGGGCGCGGTGGAAATCGGCGAGTGCTTCATCGGCACGGCCGCGAGCGAGCGCCACCTGGCCGCGAAGATGCCAGGCCGCGGCCGATCCCGGCGCCACGGCGACTGCCTCGTCGGCGAGCCGGTCGGCATCGTCGAGCAGGCCGAGCTCCATGTACATCCGGCCGCCGTCGATGCACAGCGCCACCTCGCCGGGCGAGAGTTCGAGGGCCTCGGAGATCTGCGAGACGGCCTCCATCTTTTCACCACGGCGCCAGAGCACATCGGCATAGTGCCGCCGCGCGTCGACGTCGGTGGGGCAGCTCTTCACGGCGCGTTCGAGGAGGCTTTCGGCATGCACGAGATCGTTGCGATCGGCGGCCGAGAGCCCCTCGTTGGACAGCCGCCTGGCGACGGCGAGGTCTTGCGGCACCGGGCCGCTGCGGGGCATGAGCCGGCAGCCCGATCCGAGCACCGCGACGATGATCGCGGTGCTGGCCAGGGTCGCGGACGCGCGGGCAGGCTCGGGGAGGCTCACGGGGCGGTGACAGTAGGCTTTTGAGACCGATGCCACAACGGTTGCCGCGGCAGCGCTGCCTGCCCGGCTTGCCCCGTCTGCGGCGGCAGACGGGAACCGGACTTGTTCCGCGCGGCACCCCCGCCGTACCACCCCGCCACATGGCTCGACTTCCTCCCCTCCGTGCTCGAAACCGCCGCCGCTTGGGGGCTCTCGCGGTGTGTGCCGCCGTGTTGGCAGGCTGCGACATCCGCGACGAGGTGCCCCGGTCGCTCGAGCCGCAGCCGCTGCTCGGCGCGGGAATCGTAGCCGATCTGCGGGGTCCGCCGGCCATCGAGTATGTCGGCGGCTATGAGGCGGGCCGGCAGCGGGCCGAGTCGGACGGCCGCCCGCTCTTGCTCGTGTGCACGGCGACGTGGTGCCGGTTTTCGGCCGACATGACGCAGCGGACGCTGCGCGATCCCGGGCTCGTGGCGCTCTCGCGGCGTGCTGTCTGCGTGCTCATCGATGCCGACCGCGACGCCGAGACTTGCCGGACGCTCGGCGTGAAGGGCTTCCCGACGCTGCTCGTGCTCGACCCCGATGGCACCGAGCGGTTTCGGGCGACGGGCCGCGCGTCGCCCGACACGCTCGCCGCCGCACTCGCGACGGCCTTCGAGCCGCGACGGGTCGCGACGGTGCCGCCCGACGACCCGCGCTTGTAGGTGCAGACTGGCAGTCTGCACACGGC
>JBMLMS010000414.1:0-4214 GCA_049243925.1 Pirellulales bacterium | reverse complement strand
ATGCCTGCGCTGGTCACATACGCCGGCTCAACGGCAGGGGTAACCCCGAGCCTCCCGAACTCAGGAAGCCCGAGGCGTGAGCCGAAGGGAATCCGCGTAGCGGTGCGCAACCGGAGCATCCTCTCGGCTTGCGCCTCGGGCTTCTGATGGAAAGGGAGGCGTTGGGGGAGTCGGCAAACGTTCTGAGCGCTGTGGCGACAGGCCTCCAGGCCTGTCGGATGGACAGACCTGGAGATCTGTCCCCACATACGGGAGCCCGAAGCCGTGTTGGGCGCGTTGAGGTTGGGCGGTGAGACAGAGTCGGGAGTGGGTAGCCCCGAACAGTCGTGATGGCGTCACGTGGATGGCGACCAGGTCGCACTGGCGGTAGAGTCGCTTTTGCATGTCCGCAATCGCTTTCCCTGCCGTGCCTCCTCCGCCGCGGCCGCTGCCTGCGCCAGTGCTCGATGACCCGCCGCGGCTGACGGCGCGGACGCTCGAGGGGCTCGAGTGGATTCTTGCGCGGGAGCTCGAGGCCGTCGGGGCGACCGATTTACGGATCGGCCGGCGGACGATCGAGTTTTCGGCACCGCCCGGATCGGAGAAAGAGACGCTCTATCGGGCCGTGCTCGAAAGCCGGACGGCGATCAGGATCCTCGAGCCGCTGGGCCGGTTTCGGGTCGACTCGCCCGAAGCGCTCTACCGCGAACTTCAAAACGTCGACTGGACCGAGCAGTTGAAGGTGTCGGACACGCTCCGTGTCGACGCCGCGATTCACGACACGTTCACCACGCACTCGCTCTACGCGGCCCAGATCGTGAAAGATGCGGTCGTCGACCAGCTGCGCACGCCGAGCGGCAAGCGGCCGAGCGTGCAATTGCGCGGGGCCACGCTCCGGCTCGGACTGCATCTCGTGGGCGACGTGGCCACGATCTTTCGCGACGCGGCCGGGCGGTCGCTCCATCAACGGGGCTGGCGGATGGGCGAAGTGGAGGCGCCGCTCTCGGAGGCGCTCGCCGCGGGCATTCTCGCGATTGCCGGCTGGTGGCGGCCGGGACCAGGCGATGGGCCATCGACCGGCGAGCAGTTGCTCGACCCGATGTGCGGCTCGGGCACGTTCGTGGTGGAGGCGGCGACGATCGCCGCGGGGATGGCGCCAGGCCTGTGGCGTGCCCGCCGCAAAGCGCACGGGTTCTTCCGATTTCGGGACTGCGACAAGGCGTTGGCCGAGCGGCTCGTTGCGGAACTGGAGGCTCGGGTGCGCGTGCCCGACGTGTCGTTCACGGCGAGCGATCTCGATGCGAAGGCGGTCGAAGCGACGCGGGCGTGTGCCGAGGCGGCAGGGGTGTCGAGTTGCATTACGATCGCGAAGCATCACTTCGAAGAGGTGCGGCCCGCGGGCCCGCCGGGGCTCGTCGTCACGAATCCGCCCTATGGTGAACGGCTGGCGCTGCCGCGGGCCGGCGCGCTCTTTCGCCGGATCGGCGACTGGCTCGTGCAGCAGTGCGGCGGCTGGCGGGCGGCGATCCTCGCGCCCGATACGCCGGCTGCGGGAAACCTCGGCCTGCGGCCCACGCATCGCATTCCGCTCATGAACGGCCCGATCGCTTGCCGCCTGCTCGAGGTCGAGATCCGCGAACGCACGAGTCCGCCGACCCCCGCTCACCCCCCTCTCCCTCCGGGAGAGGGCCGGGGTGAGGGTGCCCTGGCTCCGATGACGGGCCCGTGTCTCGAAGGTGAGGGTGCCTCGGCACCGATCCGCAAGGGCTCGCGGGCCGTCGCCGATCAGATCGGCGATTTCCGCCGTCGGCTCGCGAAGCGATTCAAGCATCTCGCGAAGTGGGCCCGCCGCCAGGGGATTGACGCGTTTCGAATCTACGATCGCGACATCCCCGAGATTCCGCTCGTGATCGACTGGTACGCCGGCTGGCTGCATGCCGCCGAGTACGAGCGGCCGCACGAGCGCACGGAGATCGAGCACGACGTGTGGCTCGACAAGATGATCGAGGCTGCGGCGCTCGAGCTCGGCGTGCCCGTGCACCAGACGTTCCTCAAGGTGCGGAAGCGGCAGCGGGCCGGCGGACAGTATGAGAAGGTCGATCAGCGGCAGGCCGTGCTTGCGGTGCAGGAGGGAGGCCTTGAGTTCGAGGTCAACCTCTCCGACTATCTCGACACCGGGCTGTTCCTCGACCACCGCCAGACACGGGCGATGGTTCGAGCTGAGGCCGAAGGCAAACGGTTCCTCAACCTCTTTTGCTACACGGGGAGTTTTTCCGTGTATGCGGCGGCGGGAGGGGCCACGGAAACGACGAGCGTCGATCTCTCGAACACCTATCTCGACTGGACGCGGACGAATCTCGCGAAGAACGCCTTCAAGGATGCCGGCCGGCACCGGATCGTGCGGGACGAGGCCCGGGCATTTTTGGAGCACCGGGCGAAGCGGGGCGAGGCCCCGTTCGATCTCGTCGTCTGCGATCCGCCGACGTTCTCCCGCTCGGCGAAGAGCGAGACCCCGTGGGACGTGGAGCGCGACCACGCGGAGCTGCTCGAGCTCGTCGCCCAGAATCTCTCGCCTGGCGGCGTCGTCTACTTCTCCACGAACTTCCGCCGGTTTCACCTTGGGGAAGAGCCCCTCGCGAAGCTCTACACGATCCGCGAGATCACGCGGCAGACGCTGCCCGAAGACTTCCGCAACGACCGCATCCACCGCGCCTGGCGGATGGTCAAGATCGGTTGATCTGGAGATGCTGCAGGACTAGACTAGACTTAGTCTTCCGGGAGGATGCCCCGGATCTCTTTTCGGAGCCTGTTCATGGCGACCGTCGTCAATATCCACGAAGCCAAAACCCATCTCTCGAAGATCGTGGAGCAGGCAGCCGCCGGGCGGGAGGTCATCATCGCCAAGGCTGGGCGCCGAGTGGCGAAACTCGTGCCGCTCGAGTCGGGGCCACGGCCCAAGAAACTTGGGGGGCTCAAGGGCAAGTTCCGGATTCCAGACGATTTCAATCAGCCGCTCGATGAGCAGGTGATCGCGGCCTTCGAAGGCCGCTCATGAGCAGGATCCTCCTCGACACGCACCTCCTGCTCTGGGCGGTCGCCGAGCCAAAAAAACTGCCTGCCGCCGCTCGCAAGCGGATCGAGAGCGCCCACGTGTTCGTGAGCGCCGCGTCGATCTGGGAGGTGAGCATCAAGGCTGCACTCGGCAAGCTAAAGGCCGATGCAGCCTCGCTGCTCGCCGAGATCGAGCCGGCTGGATTCGAACTGCTGCCGATCACCGGTGAGCATGCCGCCGCCGTTGCGAAGCTGCCAGGCTTGCACGCCGATCCGTTTGACCGGATGCTCGTGGCACAAGCGAAGTGTGAGCCGTTGGTGCTCGTCACCAACGACGGCGTGCTCGCCGCATACGGCGAGTGTGTGGAGTACGTCTCATCCGGCAGAGGACGCCAGGCATGACGGGCCGACGACGCGTGTCGCGATGCATCGCTGTGGCGGCCCTTCTCGTCGGCTGTCGGCCGGCGGATCCGGGCGTCGTGACGATCGTGTCGAGCCTGCCGCGGACGGGCTCCGCGAAGCAGCAGTCCGACACGATCGTGGGCGGCATCCGGATGGCGATCGAGGAGGCAGGCGGCACGGTGGGGCCGTTTCGCGTCGAATATCTCGATCTCGATGACTCCACCGCCGCCGCAGGCCAGTGGACGAGCGAGGCCGAGGCGGCCAATGCCAGGCGGGCCCTCCAGGATCCCGATGTCATGGCCTACATCGGCACGTTCAACTCGGGCGCCGCGAAGGTCTCGATGCCGATCCTGAACCTCGGCGACCTGCTCATGGTGTCGCCGGCGAACACGGCCGTCGGGCTCACGAAGCCGGGCCTCGGCGCGCCTGGCGAGCCGGAGGTCTACCGGCCCACCGGCCGGCTCAACTACACGCGCGTGGTGCCCGCCGACGATCTCCAGGGGCCGCTCTCCGCCGATTGGGCCAAGAAGCGCGGCGTCAAGAAGGTGTATATCCTCGATGACAGCGAGGTGTATGGCAAAGGCATCGCCGATCTCTTCGACGAGCGCTGCCGCGAGATCGGCATCGAGGTACTCGGCCACGACTCGATCGACGCGAAGGCGCAGGAATTCAAGTCGCTGATGGCGAGCGTGAAGGCGGCCGGGCCTGATCTCGTGTATTTCGGCGGCACGACGCAGAGCAAGGGCGGGCAGCTCGCGAAAGACATGGCCAGCGCCGGCATC
>JBMLMS010000413.1:0-3501 GCA_049243925.1 Pirellulales bacterium | reverse complement strand
GTGACAGGCTGAAGCCTGTCCTACTTGGCGGGGCGGAGGACGAGCCGGCGGATGTCGGCGACTGACACGCCGGGGATCTGCGTCGCCCGCAGCATGAGCGTCGTCGGGCCTTTTTCAAGCGTGATCGTGCCGAGCGTGAGCGGCTGGAACTGTTTCGAAAAACTCTCACCGTGGCCGCGGGGCACGCGGTCGTCGGCCGTATTGAGCGGCGGATCCCAGCCGGGGGCGATCGTGCCGGTGACCGTGCCGCTGCCGCCAGAGAGCGTGACCGTGGAGCCCGCGTCAGCGGGCGGGCAGGTGTACCAGAGTTCGGCCGTGTAGCGGCCCGGCTCAACGACATCGACCGCCCAGGTGATCGAATCGTCTGCCTTCGTCCAGTTCGTGAAGAACGAGCAGTTGGGGGCCTTGCCGCTGCGTACGACGCCACCGTGCGGCACGCCATCGCGGGCAGGCAGTTCGGTCAGCGCCGCCCCGGGATACCCAACGGGAAACCGCTCCTCCGTGGGCCGTGGCACAGCGTCGAGCACGTCGCGCCGCCAGGCCGCTGCGATTTCACGCAGCCGCGTCGCCTTCTCGGGCTGCTCGGCGGCGATGTCGCGGAGCTGCCCAGGATCCGTCTTCATGTCATAGAGCCGGCCTTCGGCGTCGAGGCGATGGGTCGTGGTCCGCACGCTCACCTTGCCGCCAAAACTCGCCACGATGGGGCGGTCGGCGAGCGTGGTTGCGGTGGCTATCGATTCGGGGGCGTCGGTGAGCAGCGGCGCGAGATCGACGCCATCGAGTGGCTTTCCCTGGGGCGGCGCGAGGCCGGCGAGACCGGCGAGCGTGGGCAGGATGTCGATCGCGCCGGTCGCGTCATCGACGATCGTGCCCGGTTTGATCCGCGCAGGATACCGGATGCAACACACGCTCCGCACACCGCCGTCATCGGTCGAACCCTTCTTGCCGCGCATGCCGCCGCACCAGCGGGTGCTGTTCGGGCCGTTGTCGGAGCAGAAGACGACGATCGTGTCGCGGGCCATGTCGAGCCGCTCGAGCGTGGCGAGCAGCCGGCCGAGGTTCGTGTCGAGGTTTTCGACCATCGCGAGGGCAGCCCGCGTGAAGGCGAGGTCCTCCCGGTCGCCCTCCGGGCCGCGCTGGTCGATTGCCTTGTCGCGAAACCGCGCCCACTCCGTGTCGGGCACACTCATCGGCGAGTGCGGTGTGTTGAACGCGACGTAGCAGAAAAACGGTTTCGCATTGCGTCGGGAAGCTTCGATGAACCCGATCGCATGGTTAGTGATGTCGTCGGCGATATATCCCCTGCCCTGCACGAACGCGCCGTCGTGTTCCATCTCCGCGTCGAAATAATCCCCCCAGTGCCCTTCGGTGAATCCAAAAAACGTGTCGAACCCGCGGGCGAGCGGGTGGTAGGGCCACTGCGTGCCGTTGTGCCACTTGCCGAAGCAGCCGGTCGCGAAACTGGCGTCGTGGAAGAGGTCTGCGAGCGTGCGTTCGTCGGGGGCCATGCGCTCTTGGCCGAGCGATACGCCTCGGACACCGCTTCGCGGGTGATAGCGGCCAGTGAGGAGTTCGGCCCGGGTGGGGGAGCAGACCGGCTGCACGCAGAATTGCTCGAGGACCGCCCCGTCGTGGGCCAGCGAATCCAGGGCCGGGGTGGCGACCGACCGATTGCCCACGAATGAAAAATCCCCCCAGCCGGCGTCGTCGGCCACCACAAGGAGAACGTTCGGCGGGGTGGGCGGCGTGCCCCCGGCATCCCCCGCGACAAACAGGGCCGCGATGACGGTGATGGTCCTCAAAATCATGGGCATTCGCCTGCGACTGGCACGAGTGTGGCCCGAGTGGTGAAATACTGTGTCTGATAACGTACCAGTGTCTCCATCCTGAGCGAGGAGTTTCCAGATGTCCGAGCCTGTCGCTGTCCCCGAGTCCGCCGGAAACCTGTCCCGCCGTGGGTTCCTCGGTGCCTCCACTGCGGCCGCAGGGGCGCTCGCCGCCGGAGCCGCGCCCGCCTCGGCGGCCAACGCCAACAGCCGGCTGCGGATCGGCTTCATCGGCCCAGGTGGCCGCGGTTTCGGCGCCCATGTGAAGACGCTCGCGAAACTTCGGAGCGAGGGGGCGAACATCGACCTCGTCGCCGTGAGCGAGGTCTACAAGAACCAAGAAGACACGGTCTGCGACTTCATCAAGAAGGAGACCGGCGTCGAGGCGAAGCGGTACGTCGATTACACCGACATGCTCGCCGACAAGGACGTCGACGCCGTCTGCATCGGCACGCCCGACCACTGGCACCACCGGCAGATTGTCGACGCGCTCCGGGCCGGCAAGCACGTCTTCGCCGAGAAGCCGATGACGAAGACCGTCGAGGAGGCAGTGGACGTCGCGAAGGTGTGGCGCGAGACGGGCAAGGTGATGCAGGTGGGCGTGCAGTCCACGAGTCTGAAAGTCTGGGACCAGGCCCGCGAGCTCATCGACTCGGGCAAGCTCGGCAAGGTGATGGGCTTCCAGACGGAGTATTTCCGGAACTCGTCGATGGGGCAGTGGCGCTACTACAAGCTCGACAAGGAGATGACGCCGAAGACGATCGACTGGAAGCGGTGGCTCGGCGTCTCGGCCGGCCTCGCCCCGGAAATGGATTTTGATCGGGCTGTCTATGCGCAATGGCGCTGCTACTGGCCGTTTGGGTCCGGCATGCTCACCGACCTGTTCGTGCACCGCACGACGGCGATGCTCAAGGCCACGGGGCTCCGTTACCCGGCCCGGGTTGTGGGGGCCGGCGGCATCTACCTCGAACTCGACACCCGCGAGGTGCCCGACGTGGCGACCGTCGTCGCCGACTACAACGAGGGCTGTCAGGGGCTGATCTCGTCGACGATGTGCAACGAGAACTCGCGGCTCAAGCAGGTGATCCGCGGCCACAACGGGGCCTTCGAGTTTGGCAACGGCGAACAGTTCACGGAGTTCAAGTTCGTGGCGGAGCGGCCGCAGGTGACGTTCAACGCCGACATTAAGGACGAGATGATCAAGACCGACCTGAGCGACGAGGATCTCAAGAAGAACGACACGACGTACCTGCACTTCAAGAACTGGCTCGACGCCATGGCCGCGGGCAAGCCTGAGCTATGCAACAACACGCCCGATCTGGGTGCGGCGGCGGTCGTGACGGTGATCCTCGGCGCGATGAGCTACCGCAACGGCAAGGTCTATCACTTCGATGCCGCGAGCGGCACGTACTCCGACGGGAGCCCGGCTTGGGCCAAGAAGTGGGAAACGCTCTCGAAGGAGCGCGGCCAGCCCAAGCACGTGCCCGGCTGGCACGCCGGCGACACCGGCAGCACGCTCAAGCCCGAGCCCTACATGACGCTCGCCGGCCCGTGGGTCGGCGGCAAGGATCCCGCCGGAGCGTGAATCTAATACCACATGCCCGCCCGCACGAGGAACGTGTCGCTCGGGCGGTAGTCGGCCGTGTCGGTGATGTAGTATTCGACGAGCCGGCCG
>JBMLMS010000412.1:0-2800 GCA_049243925.1 Pirellulales bacterium | reverse complement strand
GCTCGTGATGGTGTCGAGCGAGTTCGGCCGCACACCGAAGATCAATCCCGACGCGGGCCGCGACCACTGGCCGAAGGTGTTCAGCGTGGTGCTCGCAGGCGGCGGCGTGAAACGCGGCCTGGTCTACGGCGCCTCCGACGCCATCGCGGCCGAGCCGGCCGACGCGCCGCTCACGGTCGAGGATCTGGCCACCACGGTCTACCACTGCCTGGGCATCGTGGCCGACAAGGAGCTCGTGGCCCCTGGCAATCGCCCGGTCGAAATCGTCGATGGCGGCAAGGTCAGGAACGAACTCCTCGCCTGACGGAGCCGCTGCAGGCGGCATCCACCCATGCGTTCGTGCTCGCTGATGCATCGATCGAGAACGTGGCTGCTGGCCATGCTGGCCATGATTCTCCCGGCTGTCGCAGGCCGAACAGCACGTGCGGAGCCCGCGATCGAACGCATCGAGCCACCGGCCGCCCGGCAGGGTGGCGAGATCGACGTGAAGCTCACGGGCACCGAGCTCGACGGTGCGGCGGAAATCTTCTTCGAGCAGGGACGCATCACCGCCACTGCTCCCACCGTGGAAAACGACAAGACGCTCAGGGTGAAGTTCGCGGTGCCAGCCGACTGCCCGCTCGGCCCGCATCGCATGCGGGTGCGCACGAGCGACGGCCTCTCGGAGCTGCGCGTGTTCCACGTGCACGCGTCCGAGCAGGTGGCGGAGCAAGAGCCGAACGATTCGTTTGCCCAGGCCGCGCCGCTCGAGCCGGGTCGGGCAGTGTGGGGTGCGGTCAAAAATGAAGACGTCGATGTCTACAAGCTGCATCTGCGAGCGGGCGAGCGGATCGCCGCCGTCATCGATGCGGTGCGGCTCGACCAGCAGATGCTCGACCCGCACATCGAACTCGTGGATACCGAAGGGTTCGTGGTCGCCGCCTGCGACGACCATCCCCTCCTCGCCCAAGACGCAGCGCTCGCCGCGGTGGCGCCGCGGGAGGGCGACTACTTTCTGCGAGTCCGAGAGAGCGCCTACGGCGGGGCCAACGCCATCTATGTCCTCCACATTGGCGACTTTCCGATCCCCCATGTGGCCTGGCCGCCTGGCGGCGTTCCCGGCTCGACGGTCGATGTCGAGTGGTTCGGCGACCCGGCAGGTCCCTTCAAGTCTCAGGTCGTGCTGCCTCCGTCCGGCAGCGACGCGCTCACCCACGTGCGTGCCGTGCGTGATGGGAAGACGTCTGCGATCGCGGTGCCATTCCGGATCACGGCCGAGCCGTCATCCCAGTCCGTCGAACCGAACGACGAGCCGGAAAAGGCCTCGGTAGCCAAGGCTCCCGGCGCGATCGCAGGCCGGATCGACGCGTCGGAAGACGTCGATTGGATTCGCATCGAGGCCCCGAAGGGATCCAAGTGGAAGGTGACGGGCTGGGGCCGCCGCTTGGGGTCGCCCGTCGATCTCGTGATCGCGGCCCACCGCGTCACCGACAAGCGGGAGCGAATCACGAGCAGCGACGACGCCGACGGGCCCGACAGCCTCGTGCAGCTGACTGTTCCCGACGAGGGGGCATTCCTGCTCCGCATCAACGATTTCGAACGGCGTGGCGGCCCGGAGTTCATCTACTGGATCGACGTCGAGCCCGTGGGCCCGCGGGTGACGGTGAGCGTGCCTCCGGCCCAGACAAAAACCCAGCAGCGGCTCGTGGCGGCGGTGCCCAGGGGCAACCGCACCGCCCTCGTCTTCAATGCCACCCGCACCGAGTGCGGTGACCCCGTGCGACTCGAATTTCCAGGGCTGCCTCCAGGAGTCACGGCGTCGGCCACGACGATCGCCGACCCCGCACCAAACGGCATCGTCGTCTTCGAGGCAGCCGCCGACGCGGTTCCGGCGACCGCTGCAACGCCCGTGCGGGTGGTCCGCGGCGAGGGCGAGGCCGCGCAGGACATCGGCGGCCTGCGGCAGGGCACCGATCTCGTGTTTGGCGAGCCCAACCGCACGCCGTATCGCACGTCGTTCGGCGATCGCTTCGCCGTGGCCGTCGTCGAAGAAGCGCCAGCCTCGATCGAGGTCACGGCACCGCCCACGCCGATCGCGCGGCGGGGCACGCTCGAATTGAAAGTGACGGTGAACCGTGCTGATGGCTACGCCGGCCGCGTGCGACTCGAGATGCCGTTTCGGCCCAACGGCATCGGGGCCTCGGCCGTAGAGGTGAAGGAGAGCGAGTCGGAGGTGGCGTTCCCGATCACCTGCTCGGGCGACGCTCCGCTGAAAGAGTGGCAGATCGCACTCACCGCCACCCTCGTGCCAGAGGGAGAAAAAAAGGACAAGAAGGCCGCCGGCAAGCGAACTGCGAAGGGCATGGTCGTCGCCAGCCGACCGGTCGCACTTGCGATCGTCGAACCGCTCATCGAGATGACTGCGGAGAAGGCCGTCGTCGAGCAGGGCGGCACGGTGAAGCTCGTCTACAAGGCTGCGAAGCCGCCGGCCTTCACCGGCACAGCGAAGGCGCGTTTGCTGGGGCTTCCGACGAAGGTGGAGGCGCCGACTCTCGACCTCACAGCCGGCGTTGAGACGCTCGAATTCCCGATCACGGTCGGGGCCGACGCCCCGGTCGGCAAGCACGACAACGTGGTCTGCCGCATCGAGGTTCCGGTCGGCGACGCCATCATGATCCACCAGATGGCCCCGGCGTCCCTCCGCATCGACAAGCCGCTGCCCCCCGCCGTAGCCACCACCGGAGGGCCCAAGCCATGACGTTGGTCGTGAGGGGCTGCCCATGCCCTGGGAGCCGGCGTATCTGACCAGCGCAGCCATGGA
>JBMLMS010000411.1:0-1083 GCA_049243925.1 Pirellulales bacterium | reverse complement strand
CGTCATTGGTGCGAAGGGCCGGCTTCGCTGCCAGGCAGGAGACCCATCCATGGTCAGCCATTCGACAAGCCTGTTCGTCGAGCCGGCCCGCACCAGTCCCATCACATCCCCACCCGACCGGGAACGCGAGCGGCTCCGCCGCGAACTCCTGCGCCGGATCATCGACCGGGAGACGAGGCGGCAAGCCGTTCGCGGCGGGCCGCACTAACGCTCCCACCCATCGCCAGGAGACTTTCGCATGCGACGCACGTGCAGCACGCTTCTCCTGGCGACGATGCTCACGGCCCTCGCGGCCGACGCCCGCGGCCAGGGGCTTGCCGCCTGGGGCTGGGGCTTCGGCTCACCGAGCGCCCAGAGCGGCAGCCAGAGCGGCAAATGGTCGCCCGAGGCCTTCGCCGACTACATCGGCACCGGCCAGGCGCCGCATCCGGCCGTGGCGCGGATCATCGCTCCGGAAAATTCCGGCACGTCGATGGGCTCCGGGATTCTCGTTGACGTGAATCGCAACCAGGGCCTCGTGCTCACCAACTGGCACGTGATCCGCGACAGCCGCTCGGGCGTGCTCGTGCAGTTTCCCGACGGCTTTCAATCGGCCGGCACGGTGGTCCGCTGGGACGAGCCCTGGGACTTGGCAGCCATCGTGATCTGGAAGCCCAACGCCACGCCCGTGTCGCTCGCGGCCGAGAAGCCGCTGCCCGGCGAGCCCCTCACGATCGCCGGCTACGGCCGCGGCCCGTTCCGCACCGAGACCGGCCCCTGCACGCAATACCTCGCCCCCGGCTCGGGCTATCCGATGGAGTTCGTCGAGCTCTCGGCGACGGCCCGGCAGGGCGATTCGGGCGGCCCAATCTTTAATTCGCAGGGCCAGCTCGCCGGCGTGCTCTTTGGTCAGAACGACGGCCGCACGATCGGCAGCTGCACCACGCGGCTGCGCGCGTTTCTCGCCGACGTGGGGTCGAGCGGCTTCCAGGCCCTGCCCATCGCCGAGTTCTCAGATCAGCCCGCGATCGACCGTAGCCTCGGCACGCCGGCGCCGACCCCCGCGCGGCTGGCATCAGCCACCGACACCGAGATCCTCCACCG
>JBMLMS010000410.1:0-3737 GCA_049243925.1 Pirellulales bacterium | reverse complement strand
ATGGCTTCGCTGGTCAAATACGCCGGCTCAACGGCAGGGGTAACCCCTCGCCTCCTCAACTGGTAGAGGGAGGCGGCGGAGACGGTCGGTGCGATGCGGAAGAGCCGACGGGCAGATACGCGGCTTACACCGAGCGCACCATCACAGTTGAGAAGGGACTAGCGATCGCCCTCGGCGATGGAGCAGCGTACCGCCGGCTCCGACGCCGGATTGCGCGTACCGAGCCATGCGCTCCAGCCCGCGAAGAGCGCGGCTAGCAGTGCGTATGCCGCGGCGAGTTCGAGGGGGCCGCGGCCGGCGGCTTCGGGAGGGAGCGTGCCGATCGCCCACGGTGCGAAGAGGCGGCCGTCGGGGAAGGGGGAGTGGATGATGCCGAAGAGCGTGAGGACGCCGGCAGCGAGCGCCCAGCCGGCGGCCTGGAGGAGTTTGCGGTCGATGAGCGCGGTGACAAGGCCGGCCCAGACGAGGCTCGTGACGATGAAGCCTGAGGAGAGGAGCCGCATCGAGAAGAGTTCGCGGGCAAGATCGGCCGCAGGCTTCGCGCCGGCTCCGAGGAGTTTGTCGGCCTGGATCGTCACCATGGCGGCGAGCGCCGGCACGCAGGCGATCGCGACGGCTGGGTAGTGCCGCTGCGGCGTGGCATGGAAGCTCTGGGCCGTGATCTCGAGGCCGATGAACACGAGGATCGGCAGGATCGCGGGGCCGGGGATCGCCTGGTAGAGGTAGGCGAAGGTTCCCGTGAGTCCAGCTGTGCCGATCACGACTGCCGTGGCGAGGGTGTAGGCGGCGCGGCCGCCCATCGCCTTGTAGGCGGGGTGGCCGATGTAGGGCGTCGTCTGAATCACGCCGCCGCAGGCGCCGGCCACGATCGTGGCGATCGCCTCCACGCCGATGATGCGGCCTGTGTGATATTCGTCGCCGGCGGCCGCGGCGCTTTCCGTGCAATCGATGCCGCCCACGACCGTGCCGAGGGCGAAGGGGATCACGATCGGCAGGTATTTGACGGTGTCAGGCCAGGCTTCGAGCCACTCGAATCGCAGCGCGGCCAGCCACTCGACGGGCCAGAGCGCCGACCGCGGATCGAAGGCGGCGTGCGCGGTGTCGACGTGCAGCCAGCCGGTCCATGAGCCGACCATGTGGACGAGCCCGCCCACGAGAAGCGCGGCGAGGGCGCCGGGGATGCGAAAGGGAAATGGGATTCGCGCGGTGAGCGAGGCGAGCACGATCCCCATCGAGAGCAGGCCGACGACGGGTGAATCGAAGATCTCGAGCAGCGGCAAAAACGTGATCAGGGCCAGCGCGATCGCCGTGAGGCTGCCGAGCAGGCCGGCGCGGGGAACGATCCTGCGCACCGAGCCGGCGAAAAACGCGCAGGCCATCTTGAAGACACCGCTGGCCACGATCGCGCACATCCCGACGTGCCAGGCATGGCGGGCCGCGGCTTCGCGGTCCATGCCGCCGGCGAGGGACGAGGCGAACGCGGGCCCGAGCACGAAGAACACCATGCCGAACGTGCTCGGGGTGTCGAGGCCCAGGGGCATGGCCGTGACATCGCTGCGGCCGGTGCGGCGGGCGAGCCGAAACGCCATCCAGGTGAAGAGCAGATCCCCCACGACGACTCCCGCGGCCGTACCGGGCACGAGATGGGAAAGGGCGAAGGGAAGCGGGTAGTCGAACACCGCCGCGAGAAGCGACACCGCCAGCACGAGGTCGGCAAGGTTGTCGAGGGCCAGGCCGAAAAAGGCGTTGATATCGCCCGGGGTGGCCCAGCGGTAGGGCGGGGAGGGTCGGTTCATGGCGGCCCAGGGTACCAAAAGGCCACGAAACGCCGGGCCGCGGCCGTCCGGCCGCTATACTCGGCCCAGACCGGGAGCGGGCGAGGTATTTTTCTTCCCGGCTCCCATGAACCCTTCCGACGGCCGCCGCGTACCGAAGCATGGCTTCACACGATTCTGATCACCGTGGACGAACCATCGACCGTGGCGTTGCCACGGCCTATTCCCCGGATTCCGGGGTCGATGGCCGGCCTGCGGGGCAGTCCGACGAGGATCTGCTGCGACGGTTTCGGGTGAAGGATGACGGAGCGGCGTTCGAGTCACTCGTGCACCGCTACGAGCACGAACTCTTCAGCTACCTGCGCCGCTACCTCGGCAGTGCGGAAATGGCCGAAGACGTGTTTCAGGCGACGTTTCTGCAGGTGTATTTGAAGAAGGAGAACTTCGAGGACGGCCGCCGGTTCCGCCCCTGGCTCTACACGATCGCCACGAATCAGGCCATCGACGCCCAACGCCGCAATAAGCGCCACCGCATGGTGAGCATTGATCAGCGGTCGGGCAGCGGTGACGACGACGTGGGAGCGCTCGTGGAGATGCTTGCGGGCAACGATCGCACGGCCGACGACCAGATGGCAGACGAGGAGGCCCGTGCGTGGGTGCGATCGGCGGTCGACGACCTTCCGGAAGCGCTCAAAGGTGCGGTACTGCTCGTCTACCACCAAGGCATGAAATACCGCGAGGCGGCCGACGTGCTCGGCATCCCCGTGGGCACCGTCAAGAGCCGGCTCCATGCCGCGCTCCTCAAACTCAACGAATCGTGGCTGGCCAGCGGACGCACCCGAGCATGAACCCTTCCCGGACCCATGTGAGCGCCCATCATGCGTGACGAACTTGTCGGCTATCTTCTCAATGCGATCGACGAGCCCGAGGCGCGGCGGGTCGAGGCCGCCCTGGCGAATCCGGAGACGGGCCCGGCGCTGCGGCTCGATCTCGAACGGCTGCGAAATGCGACCCGCCCCCTGGATCACGATCGCGAATCGTTTGCCGCACCGGACGGCCTCGCCACGCGAACGCTTGCCTTCGTCACGGCGCACGCCGCGGCCCGCCCGCTCCCCACACCCCGGGCCTTCACGCAATCGGAAGACGAGCCAGCCACGAGCCCGCGGGTCTGGCTCGACAGAGTGATCATGGCGGCCACGGCCCTAGCGGCCTGCGTGCTCGTGGGGCCGCTCCTGCTCGATGCAATCACCGAATCGAGGGCCCGCCGCGCGGAGCGCAACCTGCAAAAAACCTCGCTCGGCCTCCAAGGCTACGCCGAATCGCACCGCGTGTTCCCCACGCCGCCCGACTCGGGCCCGCTCTCCCGCGCCGGCCTCTTCGCCCCCACGCTCGTCTCCGAACACAGGCTCGTCGCCGACGATGGCACGCTCCTCGTGCCGGGCACGTCGCTCGCCCGCCGCGGCGGCTTCCACATCCCGTCGCTGGCCGAGCTCGAAGCGGCGGTTGGCACGCCGCAATTCGACGAGATGGTGCGCACGATGGCAGGCGACTACGGCTACACGCTCGGCCACCGCGACGCCTCCGGCACACTTCAGCCCAACAAAAATCTTCGCCGCGAGCATCATCCGCTGGTGGCCGACGCCCCCGATGATTGCGGCCAGAAGAGCAGCAACCATCCCGGTGGCATCCACTACATCCTCTTCGAAGACGGCCACGTGGAGCGGACCCTCCAGGACGACCTGCACCGCGACGACCACCTCTACAAGAACCACGCCGGCAAGACCGCCGCGGGCACCGACCCGGAAGACGCCGTGATCGGCGACTCGCACCACCAGCCGTAACGCGTGAACACGCGCCGGCTCGGGGTTACCCCGTACCGTCTCGCCGGACGTTCGGGGCGTTGGACGCGCGCCGGCTTCGGGCTCCCCATATCCCGTCGCCGGACGTTCGCCTCCGCCCTCC
>JBMLMS010000409.1:0-4914 GCA_049243925.1 Pirellulales bacterium | reverse complement strand
CGTGATCTACATGGTGGAAGGCGACATCGTGCGCCACCGCACGACGGACTGACGTGCTCTGGTTGCGCGCCGGCGAGGGGCTGCCCATACTCCGTCGCCGGACGTTCGTTGCGCCCATCCTGGGCTTCACTCACTCGGATGTGCCTGCGCTGCGCCATCCATGGCTTCGCTGGTCACATACGCCGGCTCCCGGAGTACGGGCAGCCCCTCGCCTCCCGTATTCGATGTTCAGGAAGCCCGAGGCGTAAGCCGAGAGGATGCCCCGCGGTGAAACACTACGCGTATTCCCTTCGGCTCACGCCTCGGGCTTCCAGACGGGGTAGCCCGAGCCGGCGCGCCCCGAAGCCACAGTGGGCAGCGGAGGCGGGGGCGTGGTACGCTCTCGGCCCGTCAGGCTGGGAGACCCGGGAGGCATAGGGCATATGAGTCGGCTTTTCGTGTGGAGCGTCGTCGCGATAGCGGCGCTTTCTGCTGCCGTGGTGCGGGCCGAGGATCCCGTGCTCGTGAACATCACCGGGCCGCTCGCGGCGAAGGTCGGCGAGCGGGTGGCCTTCGAGGTGGAACTCGTGAACCGTTCGGGCCGGCCGCTCACGGGGCTACGCGTGGTCGACTACTTCGACGCAGGCTTCCACCACGAGGCGTCGGCGAGCCCGATCGAGCAGAAGGGCACGATCGATCTCTCCGCCGGCACCAGCCGGCGGCTCACACTCGACTTCCTCCTCGATGAGCCTGGCCGGCAGTGCCATCGGGTGGAGATTCTCGATCAGGCGCACAAATACATGGGCGGAGCGACGGAGTGCGTGCAGGTGGCCGCGGCCGTCGCGGCGGCCCCGGCGCCCGTGGTGGCCCCGCCGCCGGTCGTCGCCCCGGCGCCGGCCGTCGCGCCAGCGCCGTTCGTCGCGCCGCCACTGCCCGCGACCCCGGCGCCGATCGTCGTGCCGCCGCTGGTGGCGTCGTCTACCACGCCGCTCTTGCCCGCAGCACAGCCCGGCTCGGCCGCGCTCGAGCTCGACCTCGTGGCGCCGACCGAGGCGATGTCGGGCGCGGTCGCCGAGTGCATCGCCACGGTGCGGAATGCCGGCGCGGTCGCTTCGCCGCCGACCACGCTCGAGTTCACCTGGGATCCCATGTTCGCACCGCTCGAAGCGTCGGATGGCTACAAGCTCGGCACGGGGCAGGTTTCGTGGACGTTGCCCGCGGTAGAGCCGGGCGGGCAGCTGCGGCGGCAGATCAATCTCCGGGCTCAGGCGCCCTCGACGAGCTTCCGTGAGTCGCCGGCCTCGCGGTCGTGCGTCCGCGGTGTGCTCAGCGGTCTGCCCGGGGGCGTGATGGTGGCCGATGAGGCATGCCTGATGGTGCGGTCGGTGACTCCCCGCCCGCGCACGCCCCGCGAGGCGGGGCTGCGGCTTTCGCTGGCGGACCTCGACGATCCCGTGCAGATCGGCGGGGCCACGTCGCTCGTGTGCACGGTGACGAACAACGGCACCGCCCCCTCGGGCCGACTCGATCTCGTGATCGTGCTGCCCGATCAATCTCGCATCGTCGGCGATCCGAGCCCGTCGCGGGTGCGGATCGACGGCGCGAATGTCGGGTTCGATTCGATCTCCAGTCTGCCGCCCGGAGGGCATGCCACGTTCGAGGTGTCCTACCGCGTGCCCGTGGCCGGCAGTGCCCGGGCAACGGCGATCGTCACCGGTGCCGAACTCGACGGCTCCCTCGAATCGACCTGCACGACCCTCTTCGCCGCGCCCTGACGCCCGCACAAGCGGCACGACCGGCACAGGTTTTCGCCGTCGCCGAGCGTTGACCGAAGCGGCTGCGCCACGGGTGCCGCAATCGCCGATGACAGGTGGGGAGAATGGCGATGCTCGTGGTGACGGCGAACTGGGCGATCCCCGATGGCAGCGTGGCCGCTCCGCCGCGGATGTCGAGGCTGGCCCACCTGCTCGATGAGATCCGGCTGGCGGCCGTGCGGGCGGGCGTGCGGCACGACGGTCGGTATCGCCCCATCGAACGGCTCGTCGTCGTCTTGGCGGGCGACACGATCGACGGCCTCGTGAGCGGGCGTTGGACCGACGACGTGCGGCCGTGGCATCGCAGCCGCGCCGCCGCAATGCGGCACGTGGTCGTGATGCAGGCCGCGGTGCGCCATGCCCGGCGACCCCTGGCCATGCTGTCGAGCCTCGCGCGGCGGGGGATCGCCGTGCCGCCGGCCGACGGCCGGGGCCGGCCCCTCGTGCGGGCGCGAGTGGTCGTGCCGGTGCACGTGGTGGTGCTTGCCGGAGATCGCGATGCGGCGCTCGAACGGCTCGGCGGGCAGGCCTGGTCGGCACGTCGAGGCATCGGCATCGGGAGCATGTGGACTGGCGGTGGGGTCGGCGTCACCCACGGGCAGGCATGCGATCCACTCATGGCCGGAGACGATCGGCCCAGCCTGCGCGAGAGCCTCGCGGTCGATCTGCTGGCCCGCTTTGGCGCAGCGCTCGCCGAACGGCCTGCGGCCGTGGCTGCGGGGCGGACAATCGTCCGCGCCCCCCGCGACTGTGAGCCGCTCGAGATGACATGGCACTTGAACCGCATGGTGCGAGCCCTCGCACGCGACGGCCGCGACGGCTTGGATCCGGCGTGGATCATCGCCGCCTGGCGACGGAGTGTCGATGAATGGGGCCGCCAGGCGCGGCGGGCAGGCTGCACCGACGAGCATGGCGAGGTGGCGGCGATCGCCGCGTGGATGCACGCGATCGACGACGACGACTCAGTCGGCGCGGCGGTGCGGGAGGTCATGGCGACGCTCTCAGCGCCCTTGCCGGCGACGGCCAGCCGCGCGTGTGGCGATCGCCTCACAGCGCTCGGCCACCCGACACACGAAGCGATTCCTGGCCCGCACGTCGTTTGCCTCGGGCCACGTGCTCTGCGACGATATGGGGCCATGGGGATCGTGGGCTCGGGGGTGTCGTGCATCGAGACGTCGCCCGCCAGCGGGCCTGCGTCCTTCCCGGCCGTCGTCATTCCCGAGGCTGACGAGGGTGGATGGCGTGGTGTGGCATGGTGGCGGATCGGCGAGCGGCAGTCGCCGCAGACCGATCGCCCCGTCGGCCAGCCGATCCTCGAAGCTGCCTGACCTGGCCGCTCGATTTCGCTGAAAAAAGAGAGCATCATGCCGCATCCTGCAGACGCCCCCGTGCTCGTCGACGCGGGCGCCGTCGTCGAACTGCGGACGACGTTTTCATGCCGGGACCGTGCAGCCGCCTGCGCGCGGCATCTGATCGAGAGGCGACTCGCCGCCTGCGTACAGATCGAAGGCCCGGTGACGAGCATCTACCGCTGGCAGGGCGTGATGGAGACAGCCGAGGAGTTTCGCTGCACATGTAAGACGAGTGTCGCACGTGCAGCGGCCTGCACGGCCGCCATTCTCGGCATGCACGAGTACGCGACACCGGAACTGCTGGTCGTAGCCGCCCAGGCCTCGCCCGCGTACGCCGCATGGGTGCAGGCCGAGGTGGAAACGCACTCCGACGACGGGAGTCAGGTCGATGCGCCCGCCTGACGTGCTCTACGCCTTCGATGCCACGCTGCACCGCATGCCAGACGCCTCGCTGCCCGGCCCGCCACACGTGGATACCTGGGGCACCTGGCCGACGCTCGCGGCCGGCATCGCCCGCGCCGCCGTGCCCCTGACGACCGGGTTTGACGACGCGTTTGCCCGGCTCGGTCGGCTCGACCGCATGTTCGCCGAGCCCGATGGGTCGTTCGTGTGGACGAGCCCGCGGGAAGGGCTCTCGTGGCAGGTCGATGGCAACGCCTTCGAGAAGGACGGCCGCGTGCTGCTCGTGGACCTCAAGGGGAGCTGCCCGCCCGAGGCCTTCGACCAGCTCCTCACCGCCTTCGGCTGGCCGGCCGAGCAAGTCATGCTCCAATTGGTGAAACCGGCGGTCTTTCTCGACGAGGCCACCTTTCGCGACCATGCCGCGGCCCGCGGGGCGGCGGGAGATGGGGAGACTTTGCGTCCCCGCTGACCGGCCGTCGTGGCAGGCTTTTCCAGCCCGGTCGGGAAACCGTCGCTGCCGGAGGGTAGTCTGCCGATATCCCCTGACGATTCTTACGCGGAGGCATTCTTCATGCGGCGCACGGCGTTGGTTCTGCTGGCGATTGGCGGTTTCGTCGTCTGCGGAGCGGTCATCGCGCACGCTGGGCCTCAGTCCGCGGCGCTCACCGTCGCCTACGGAAACGGCGTGCACGCCTACTACGACGCCGATTACCAGTGCAGCTACGACGAACTCTCCGGTGTGATTGAGGCGGGCAGCAACGATCCTCGGGTCTACTACTATCGGGGTCTGGCAGCCCTGAAACTGGGCCGGCTCGACGAAGCCGAGGCCGACTTTCAGCAGGGCGCGAACCTCGAGGCTGAAGGCCGAGGTGGCCAGAGCAGCCGGTCGATTTCCCTGGCACTCGAGCGGGTGCAGGGCTGCGACCGGCTCAAGCTCGAACGGTTTCGAGGCCAGGCCCGCGTCGCGATGCTCCAGCGGGATCGCGAAGCGATCCGTCAACGCTACTCCGACATCGAGGACGCCGAGGCCGACGTGCTGCGGCGCCGCCGCCCCGAACGCATGGAGCCGGCCGAGCAGCTCGCAGCGCCCGTGCCGAAGGGCGACCAGGCCGTCGAGGCCGAAGAGCCCGCTGCCGAGGAGACGGAAAAACCTCACGAAGAGCCTGAAGAACCGGCCGAGCCCGCCGCCAAGCCGACCGACACGGCGAACCCGTTCGCCGACGAGCCGGCATAACTGGTGCGCCGGCGGGCGGGACACGGGGAGCCCGAAGCCTCCCCCAACGGAAGCCCGAGGCGTAAGCCGAAGGGAAATCGCGTGGAAGTGCGCAGCCGGGGCATCCTCTCGGCTCACGCCTCGGGCTTCCAGA
>JBMLMS010000408.1:0-1991 GCA_049243925.1 Pirellulales bacterium | reverse complement strand
CCCAGGATGGGCGCAGCGAGCGTCCGGCGACGGGATATGGGGAGCCCGAAGCCGGTGCACAGCCGAGCGGAGGTGTGCCTCGGTCACGTGATCCAGCGATCTGGTATTCTGCCGTGCTTCACGAGCACAGCAGGTTCAGGCATGGCAGGGCACGGAGCGTCCGAGACGGCCACGGCGGCGTCCGCCGATCCGCGCATCGGCGAGGTGCTCACGACATGGTGGGGCTTCGACCGGCTGCGGCCGTTGCAGGAGCAGGCGATTCATGCGGCGCTTGCCGGCCGCGACTCGCTCGTCGTCATGCCCACCGGCGGAGGCAAGAGCCTCTGCTACCAGCTGCCGCCGCTCATCGACGGGGCAACCGATGTCGTCGTCTCGCCGCTCGTGGCGCTCATGAAGGATCAGGTCGACGCGCTCGAGGCGATCGGCTATCCGGCCGCGGCGCTCCACGGCGGCATGTCGCAGGAGGAGCGGCAGACGATTCGCGACCGGCTCGTGGCCGGGGAACTGCGGCTCTTGTTCACGGCGCCCGAGCGGCTCGTGAACACGGGGCTCCTCGACCTGTTGGCCCAGGTGGGCGTGCGTCGGTTTTCAATCGACGAAGCGCATTGCATCAGCCAGTGGGGGCATGATTTCCGGCCCGAATACCGGCAGATGGCCTTGCTGCGCGAGCGGTTTCCCCAGGCCAGCCTGCACGCCTTCACGGCCACCGCCACGCCCCGCGTGCGCGACGACATCGCCGCGCAGCTCCAGCTGCGATCGCCCGAGGTGCTCGTGGGCACGTTCGATCGGCCGAACCTTTCGTATCGTGTGGTGCCCCGCACCGACCGGATCACGCAGACGCTCGAAGTGCTTGGGCGGCATGCCGGCGAGGCCTCGATCGTCTACTGCATCTCGCGGAAGGAGACCGAGAAGCTCGCTGCCCGCCTCGCATCCGAGGGCATTCTCGCGCGGCCGTACCATGCCGGGCTCGATGCCAAGGAGCGTCACAAGACGCAGGAGGCGTTCGCCCACGAGACGATCGACGTGGTCGTGGCGACCGTCGCCTTCGGCATGGGGATCGATCGGTCCGACGTGCGGCTCGTGCTTCACACCTCGCTGCCCAAGAGCCTCGAGGCCTACCAGCAGGAGACGGGCCGCGCCGGCCGCGATGGGCTCGCCGCCGAGTGCGTGCTGCTTTATTCGTCGGCCGATGTGTTCAGCTGGGAATCACTCGTGCGCAAGAGTGCCGAGGAGTCCGACCTCGAGCCCGACGAGATCGAGCGGCTCATCGCCAGCCAGACCGAGCATCTGCATGCGATGCGCCGCTACGCCCAGGCCGCCCGCTGCCGCCATGCGGCGCTCTCCGAATACTTCGGCCAGACCTATGGCACCGAGCCTTGCAATGCCTGCGACGTCTGCCTCGGCGAGACGGAGAGCCTCGCCGACTCGACCGTCGTGGCCCAGAAGATCCTCTCGTGCGTGGCCCGCGTCGGCGAACGGTTTGGCGTGCGGCACGTGGCGGAGGTGCTCCGCGGCGCGAAGACCGACGGCATCGTGCGGCACGGCCACGACAAGCTCTCAACCTTCGGCCTCCTGGCGGCGCTCGACCAGCGGGCCGTCGAGAATCTCACCCACCAGCTGCTCGACCAGGGCCTGCTCGGCCGCACCGGCGGCGATCGGCCTGTCGTCACGCTCAACGAACGCTCCTGGGAAGTGCTCAAGGGGGGCAGGCCCGTGGTGCTCCTCGAGCCGCGGAGCGGCCGTGCGAAAGCCAGCAAGGCCGACGTCGACGACTGGCAGGGCGTCGACCGCACGCTCTTCGAGCGGCTCCGCGCATGGCGCCGCCGCGTGGCCGACGCCCGCGACAAGCCGGCTTGGACGATCTTCGACGACAAGGCCCTCCGCGGCATCGCCCGCGAGAAGCCGGCCTCGCCGGCGGCGCTGCTGCGCGTGAAGGGCATCGGCGAGAAACGCCTCGCAGACTTCGGCGCCGCGATCCTCGACCTCGTGGC
>JBMLMS010000407.1:7171-8152 GCA_049243925.1 Pirellulales bacterium | reverse complement strand
GAGTCTCGGGAACCTGCACGGTGACCGTGCGGGTCTTCGTCTCGGTCCGCGGAACCTGCTTGTTGACCGTGTAGGTCCGCTCGCGGGTTTCGGTGGTGTACTCGGTCGACGTGACAGTCTTCATCTCGGTCACGTACTGACGCTGATACACCGTCTTCGTGCCGCACGCAGCGGCCTCGCCACAACCACCACAGGCACCGCTGGCGACGGCACCTTCACAACCACCACTGCAGCCACCACAGTCGGCAGCCCACGTGCTCGTGCACAGGGCGACGACGGCGACAGCCGACAGGAGGCAGGAAAGAACTTTGCGAATCACGCAAACCTCCAAAAAGGAAAAGGAACAGGAAAAGATCGAGCAGGTTTTTCGCACGCGCCCGAACGTCGGTCGGCCGAAGAGACCCTTCTCTTGCGACGACCGAAACACTCGGCCGCCTGATAAGGTGGATAGATTACGTTGAGTTGAGGGGCTTTCAAGCGGCGGGTTCCGGATTTTCGCCAACACCCCTCCAAAGGGTGGCATTTGGCCGGAAAACCGCAGCCCCAAAAGCCATACCCTGTCTCAGGGACTCCGAGTCGAAAAGACCGCACTTCCCAGCCGCGCCAGCAGCCAGAGGGTGCCGAGCGGCAGGACAATCGTGGAAATCGTGAAATAGATCGCGAGCTTCACGATCGACTCACCCACCGCCCCGACGGTGTCGTAGAGCCTGCGGGCTCGATCGCCCACGTAGTCGACCGGATTGAACCGTTCGTACCACGGCTTCTCCGTCTCCTCCACTTCGGCCGCCTCGAGTTGTGCGGTGGTCTTCACCACCGCAGCCGATGCTTCCTGATAGCCCGCCTCCAAAAACCGCGTCGCGACGAGTTCATCGAGCGGATACGCGTCGAGACGGAGAGCGTCGGTGCGCACATCGATCACCGCGCGCAGCAGCGCCTTGCTCCGCGCCTGATTGAATCCGTCAGACTCGAGCCAGAGCGGCA
>JBMLMS010000407.1:0-7161 GCA_049243925.1 Pirellulales bacterium | reverse complement strand
CTGATAGCCCGCCTCCAAAAACCGCGTCGCGACGAGTTCATCGAGGCAGGCGGCGGTGGGAATTGCCAGCCGGGCGAAGAGCGCGAGTGCGAACAGCCGCCTCGCCCAGCCGAAAATCGCCTCTCGCCGCCGGCCCGATGCCGCGGCGGCAGCGGTGATGGCAAGGGCGGCCGGCAGCAAGAGCCACCAGCCGAGTGCCTGGCTGATCTGCAGCCCCAGCCGCTGCACGCCGACCGCAGTCGTGCTCGTGAGCAGGAGCGACCCATACTGCTCCACGAGATCGTTGATCGGATCGAGGGCCTGGCCGATGCCGATGCTTCCGCCGGGACCCAGGCTGAAGCTGACTTCGGAGCTTTGGGCGAGTGAGATCGCGCTATCGAGCCCGCGCGTAGCCGCGAGCGCCGCCAGCGTGCGGGCGAACGACGCCTCGAGATACGCCGCGCCCCGCGCGTCGGCCCAGGGAGCGATGCCCGCGACCGTGACCACCGCGACCGCGCCGAGCAGGATTCCCCAGGCTGCAGGCTCCCGCAGCCGTTCCGGCACCCCTCCAAGCCAGCGGCCGTTCCACAGCTGCGTCCAAGTGTCCTCGTGCTCAGGCATTCTGTTTTCTCCCGTTCGGCCTCGCCGTTCGTCCTGGTTTCTACCATTCATCGAGGAAGGAAGGTGCGGCCATGGCGATCGTGCAGGACATGCTTCATGGGCGGGCACGGCTGCTCGTGACCGCGAACCCCTGGCATTCCGTGTTCGAAGCCACCCGGCGGATGAACGAAGAGCACGTGGGATCGGTGCTCGTGATGGAAGGCATCCGGCTCGTCGGCATCTTCACCGAGCGCGACGTGCTCCGTCGGGTCGTGAGCGGCGGCTTGCCTCCGGATCGCACCCAGGTCGGCGACGTCATGACGACCGATCTCGTGTGCTGTTCACCCGAGACATGCGTCGACGACGTCGCGGAGCTGATGCGCAGCCGTCGCATCCGTCACGTTCCCGTCGTCGATGCCGAGGGGTTCGTCGTGGGCTTGGTGTCGATCGGTGACATGAACGCATGGCGCTACAGTCGCTGCGAAGTGGCCCTCCATCAGGTCGAGGACTATGTCTGGCGCCGGGCCTAGGCTGGACCGCGCTACTCGAGCAGTTCTTGAAACGCCGGCCGGAGAATGGCCGCCCGGCGGCTATTGCCCTCCACGCTTAGATGCTGGAGATCATCCACGAAGCATGCCGGGTCGGGCCTGCCGTCCGGGCCGAGCAGCCCGGCGTTGGCATCGAGATAGCGGAGCTTCGGGTCGCCCGACGAAGTAATGAAGGCCTTGACGGCGTCATTCGCTGCGGCCTGCAGTTCCCGTTGCTCCCAGCGCTTGATGCTCGGCGCGATCGCCAGAAACGCGATCGTGACGTCGGGCCGATCGGCCCGCAGGGTGGTGACGAGTCGCTGAAAGCCATCGCGCACCTCCGCCGCGGTGGCGCCGGAGCCGATGTCGTTGGTGCCGGCCGACACCACGATCGCCTTCGGCTCGGCGGACGCGACGAGCCGCGGGGCGAATTCCGCCAATTCCGTGAGCCGGCAGCCACCCACGCCGCGATTGATCACGTTCAGGCCCGGAAAATCTTCGGTGAGCGTCGTCCAGAGCCGGATGTTCGACGATCCGACGAGGCAGATGCCTCCTGGGATCGGCGGCTTCTCCGCAGCGCGTTTCTCGTAGGCGGCGATGTCTTCCTCCCAGCGTGCCGGCTGCGGGCCGGCCGAGGGTGACTCCGCGGCAGGCGCAGGACCGCGTTTCGTCAGCGGCTTTGTGAAAATACGATTCCAGTCGCGGGCGATCTCGACCACCTGCCAGCCGTATTTCGCCGCTGCGTCGAGCGACTCGTTCGTCGGCTCGCCATAGGCCATCTCACGGTCGGCGTCGTCGTGCAACACGAGCAGTTGCAGATTGGGCCGCGGGCTCGATTGCGACCAGCGCAGCATCTCCACGTCGCCGCCGGTGCCCACGTTGCCCGCGGCGAAGATCGGCCGCCGGCCGATCTGCTCACCGATGCTGACGGGCTTCCGCGCCTCGTCGTTGAGCACCTCCAGGTTCGGCTGCACCACGAGCGCGAGTCGACGGTTCGGCGAGGCCCCTGGCGGCAGCGGCGCGGCGGGCTCGATCTCCTGCAGCGAGCTCGTGGATCGCGAGGCGATCACGTGCTCCGGGCCGATGCCATACCACGCCGCAGCGGCGGGCCGCATGAAATGAATCCCGCTGCCCGAACAGATCCAGACCGTGAACCCATTGGCCCGCAGCAGTGCCACGAGCTCCTTCATCGGCTGAAACGTCACGTCGCCGAAGGGCACGTCGAAGACGGGATGCCGGGCCGTGGCGAGAAACTCGCGCACGTCGGCCTCGAGGCTCTCCTCGGGAACGCCTGCGAGCGTCGTGAAGGTGAGATCGGCGAAGAATTTCTTGCCGAGCTTGCGGATAAATTCGATGTCGCCCCCGACGAGCGTGGCATAGGGCTCCTCGTGGGCCAGTTCCGGATGTGCGGCGACGAACTTCCGCACGCGTTCCACCAAAAACGCTCCGTGCACGATCGGCTTCTCGCATACGAGCGTGCCGTCATGGTCGAACACGGCCACCCGCTCTTCGGGCGGTACGAACGTCGGCGCGCCGAGGCGGGTCACGTCGGCAAGAAAGGTGATGATCTTTCGCTTCGTCCTGCCGTCTCTCCAGCTCGGCAGGGGATCGCCGAGAGCCGAGGGCGCGGCCACACCCGGCACGGCCGGAGCCGCCGGAGGGCCGGGCGGCGCGACGGTGCGGGCGAAGAGGATCGCTCCGGCAACGGCTGCGGCGAGTGCCAAAAAAGGTTTCGCGTCGGCGAGCAGGCCCCCCGGACTGCGTGCGGGGGTTGGTCGTGCGGCATCGTCGCGTGCCGCTTCCGCGCCGGCTTCATGGAATCGCTCTTCGGAATGCATGCAGAAGCCTCCTCGCCAAACCGTCGCATTCTTGCGTGACAACTCCGCCACTGTACCTTACTGGGGTCGACGGAACACGCATGGTGCCGTCGCGGGGATTCCTCAACCGCCGGAGTGCTCACCGATGTCGCGTTGCCCGCAGTCCACCCTCCTCACCAGCATCGCGCTGGCCCTGTTCTCGGCCAGCGCCCAGGCCGACGTGTCGCTCAACAACATGTTCGGCGACCACATGGTCTTGCAGCAGGGCATCAAAAACAAAGTCTGGGGCAAGGCCGACCCCGGCGAGGCCGTCACCGTGACGCTCGGCGGCCAGTCGAAGTCTGCGACGGCGGGCCCGGACGGCGCCTGGCACGTGCTCCTCGATCCGGTCATGGACTATGGCGGGCCGCACACGCTCACGGTCAAGGGCAAGAACACGGTCACCTTCAACGACGTGCTGATCGGCGAGGTCTGGGTCTGCTCGGGCCAGTCGAACATGCAGTGGAGCGTGAACCAGTCAAACGACCCCGATCTCGAGAAGGCGGCGGCGAAGTTTCCGAATATCCGGCTGATCTCGGTGCCGCAGGTCGGCATCCAGGAGCCGCAGTGGAACTTCAACGGCCGGTGGGCCCCCTGCACGCCCGAGACGGTCGGCGGCTTTTCCGCCGTGGGCTATTTCTTCGGCCGGCAGCTCCACCAGACGCTCGGCGTGCCGGTGGGCCTCATCAACAACGCCTGGGGCGGCAGCGCCGCCGAGGCCTGGGTGAAGCGCGACAAGCTCGCCGCGCATCCCGTTCTCAAGGTGCTCCACGAAAAGTGGCAGAAGGAGGAGGCGAACTTCGAGACCGCGAAGGCCGAGTTCGAGAAGAAGATGGCCGAGTGGACAGCGTCCGCGACGAAGGCCAAGGCGGAAGGCAAGCCCGAGCCGGGCGGCAAGCCGCAGCACCCCGATGCGCGGATGAAGGGCAATGCCCGCCCTGGCAACATTCACTCGGGCGTGCTCACGCCGTCGGTCGGCTACGGTATCAAAGGTGCGATCTGGTATCAGGGCGAGAGCAACTCCGGCCGTGCCTACCAGTATCGTGAGCTGTTTCCCTTCATGATCCAATCGTGGCGCGACGAGTGGGCGCTCGGTGATTTTCCCTTCTATTGGGTGCAGCTTGCCGACTTCAAGCCCGAGAAGACGGAACCGGCCGAGAGCGATTGGGCGGAGCTGCGCGAGGCTCAGACGATGACCATGAAGAAGCTGCCGAACACGGGCGAGGCCGTGATCATCGACATCGGCGAGGGCAAGGACATCCACCCCAAGAACAAGCAGGACGTCGCCCAGCGGCTGGCCCGCTGGGCGCTCGCCGAGACCTACAAGGTTCCCGGAATCGCGGCGCGGAGCCCGCTCTATAAAGGCATGGAGAAGCAGGGCTCGAAGATCGTGCTCTCGTTCGACAACGTCGGCACGAAGGCGGGCGACTGGCGGCCCTTCGACGTGCCGGAGCCGATCGGGTTCACGATTGCGGGCGCTGAAAAGAAGTTCGTGCCGGCGAAGGCCGTGATCCTGCCCGACGGCCGGATCGAGGTCTCGAGCGAGGCGGTGACGGAGCCCGTGGCCGTACGCTACGCCTGGGCGGACAACCCGGTGTGCAACATGTACTCCGCGGCCGGGCTGCCACTGACGCCGTTTCGCACCGACGATTTCCCGGGCGTGACGGCCACGGCGAACTGAGCGTAGGACGGGCTTTAGCCTGTCTCGGGTTCTCGTAGGACGGGCTTTAGCCTGTCTCGGTTCATGACAGGCTGAAGCCTGTCCTACGTGCCGCCGTATGGCCACTTCCCCCCACTGGGTATACTGCCACCCTCACAAACCACGGAGGGTTTCGACCTTGAATCGTCTCTGCCGCCGCTCTCACGCGTTCCTCGGGCTCGTCGTTCTGTGCGGGATGCTCTGCGGCTGCAACTCCCGTCCCACCGACGTGGGCCGCGCCGACATCCCCCTGCGGGTGACCACATCGGCCGATCCATCGCGGCACGATCTCCGGGCGATGCCCGACGTGATCACGAAGCCGAAGCCGTTTCGGCTTCCGGACGTGATCGGCGCCGTGCCATCGCTCGACCCGGTGACGATGGCTCCCCGCAACGGCCTCGTGCTCCCCATGGCCGCGAGCGACGCCACCTCCCCGGCCCTGCTCGACGTTGCGGCCGGCCGGCCGGCAGTCGAGGAGGTCGCCGCGATGCTCCGCGAGTATCTGGCGGCCTTCAATCGCCACGACGCTCCGGCGCTTGCCGCCCACTGGACGGCGAGCGGTGAAAATGTCGACCTCGACACGGGCGAGACGATCCGCGGCCGGGAGGCCGTGGCCGATGTCTTCGCGACCCTTTTCCATGAAGATGGAGAAGCAGCGATCGACATCGATATCGAGTCGATTCGCCCACTGCGCGACGACGTGGCCGTGGTCGACGGCGTCACGCACATCGCGTTTTCCGACACATCGACCGGGGCGATGCCGCCCTCCAGCAGCCGATTCGCGGCGGTCGTCGTCAAGGAACGCGGCCGCTGGATGCTCGAAAGCGTGCGTGAAGCATCGCTCGTGCAGCCGGTCGGCCCGAGTGCGGCTCAGCCGCGGCCGATCGACGCTCTCGGCTGGCTCGTGGGCGCCTGGGAAGACGCGGGCGAGGGAGTGACGGCCAGCACACAGTGCTTCTGGTCCGCCGGGCGGTCGTTTCTCGTGCGCAGCCACGTTGTCACGTTCGACTCGGCCGACGCCGTGCGGCCGGTAGCAGGCGATGACTCGATCCCCGGACTCCTGCCGCCGGGCGCCGGGCCACGGCGCGAGATCACCGAGATCATCGGCTGGGATCCCGACCGGGCGCAGCTGCGGTCGTGGCTGTTCACGTCGGAAGGTCGGTTCGCCGAGGCCGCGTGGACGCCCGAAGGCGACGCCTGGCGTGTGCGAATCGTAGGGCAGGGTGCCGATACTGGGTCGACGGGCAGCCTGTTCATCGAACGGCTCGGCCCCGACGAACTCGCGATCCGCTGCGACGACGCCGGTCTCGCCAATGTCATGCCGCCGGCCTGCGACTTCATGCGCACTGCCCGGCTCGGCGCGCCCGACTAGCGGCATGCTCCGCCGCGCGCTCGAACTCGCCGCGAATGCTTTTCCGCTGTGGGTGCTCGCGGCCTGCGGTCTGGCGCTGTTTCGCCCTGAGTACTTCACCTGGTTTCGAGGCGAGGCGATCGTCGTCGGCCTCGCCGTGATCATGCTCGGCATGGGGATCACGCTCTCACTCGACGACTTCGCCCGCGTGGCCACGCGGCCCGGCACCGTGGCCGCCGGCTTCGCAGCCCAGTTCCTCATCATGCCGACGGCGGGCTGGCTCGTGGCCACGCTGTGCGATCTGGAAACGCCGTTCGCCGTAGGTCTGATCCTCGTGGCCTGCTGCCCCGGCGGCACCGCGAGCAACGTCGTCACCTACATCGCCCGGGCCGATGTCGCCCTCTCGGTGCTCATGACCACCTGCACCACGCTCGGCGCCGTCGTGCTCACGCCGCTGCTCACGAAGCTGCTCGCCGGCCGGCTCGTCGAAGTCGATGCCTGGGGGCTATTTTTTTCCACGCTCCAGGTCGTCGTCCTGCCGGTGGCGGCGGGTGTGGCGATCAATCGCTGGCTGCCGGGCGTGGTGCGCACCGTGATGCCGATCGCGCCCCTCGTGAGCGTGCTCACGATCGCGCTGGTGTGCGCGAGCATCATCGGGCAAAACGCCGCAGCGGTCACGGCCAGCGGCCCGCGGCTGCTCCTCGCCGTTGCCCTCCTCCACACGATCGGCTTCGGCGTCGGCCACCTCTTCGCCCGGCTCCTCGGCTACGACCGCACGGTGGCCCGCACCATCTCGATCGAGGTCGGCATGCAAAACTCCGGCCTCGGCGTCGTGCTCGCCCAGAAGCACTTCCCCGCCGAGCCGCTCACGGCCGTGCCATGCGCGATCTCGAGCGTGGTGCACTCCGTGATCGGCAGCCTCCTCGCCGGCTGGTGGCGTCTGCGGGCGGATGACCAACAAAGGTCGGCGTAGGGGCCCGGCTTCGGGCTCCCCCAACGAAAGCCCGAGGCGTAAGCCGAAGGGAAAACGCGTGGAAGTGCGCAGCCGGGGCATCCTCTCGGCTCACGCCTCGGGCTTCCAGACGGGGAGGCTCGGGGTTACCCCTACCGTTGAGCCGGCGTATTTGACCAGCGGAGCCATGGATGGCG
>JBMLMS010000406.1:0-2500 GCA_049243925.1 Pirellulales bacterium | reverse complement strand
GTACTCTCAACACGACCGGAGTCGAGCATGCCTACCGCCGGCTCCGAATGCGGGTATTTATCGCCTGCCCTGCTGTTCCGGCGGTACCTGGCAAGCGGGACGCTTGCCCCACCGGGGTATGCGCAGCACCGAGCCGGATCGGGCAAGTCGGCTAGAATCCAGGGCGACACCGACGACATCGAGGAACCTATTTATGCATCTCCCCGCCTGGCGGTTCGGCAAGCCGTATGAGTCGCTCGAACGCACAAAACTCGTTCATTTTCTCACCGGCGAACCCGTCGCCGAGGTGAGTCAGGTCGGCGGGGCGATCGTGGGCCGCGATTTGCAGAAGGCCGGGCAGGCGCGGGCGGCGCTGCTCGCGATCGATCCCGAGGAGATCGTGGAGCGGCTGCAGACGGCGGGCAATCTCTATGCGCACGGCACGCTCCAGGTGGGCGACGCCATGCAATCGCCCGACGACTTCGTGAAACAGCAGTCGGCCACGACGGGGCTGCCCGAGAGCCTGTGCCGGGCGAACATGCAGAAGAACCTGTTCGTGCTCTCCAATATGGATCGAATGCTCGATGCGCTCTCGCGCGGCCTGCCTCCGGAGATTCTCTGGAAAGGCTACGGCACGGAGCACCGCGGCGTGGTCGTGAGCTATCAGGCACAGGCGCCGGCGCTCGGGCTCGTGCTGCCCTCCAATTCTCCGGGCGTGCACACGCTCTGGCTGCCGGTGATCGCGCTCGGCGTGGGGCTCGTGCTCAAGCCCGGTGGGCAGGAGCCGTGGACGCCGTATCGGATGGCGGCGGCGATGGTGGAGGCGGGCATTCCCGCGGAGGCGATCGGGCTCTATCCCGGCGCGACCGACGTGGGCGCGGCGATCCTGGCCGGCTGCCGGCGGAGCATGATCTTCGGCAGCGCGAAGACGGTGGAGCAGTATCGCGGCAATCCGGGTGTGCAGGTGCATGGGCCGGGGTTCTCGAAGGTGATCTTCGGCGACGACTGCGTCGACGACTGGGAGCGCTTTCTCGACGTGATCGTGGAGAGCGTGGCGGCCAACAGCGGCCGGGGCTGTATCAATGCGTCAGCGGTGTATGCCAGCCGGCATACGCAGGCGATCGCCGAAGCCCTCGCGGCCCGGATCGGACCGGTGGACGTGAAGCCGCCGGACGACCCCGACGCCAAGCTCGCGGCGTTCACGGTGCCCGGTGCCGCCAAGGCCACGTGGGGGCAGATCGAGGCGGGCCTCATGGCTCCGGGCGTGTCTCACGCCACGGCGGCCTACGGCCCCCGGTTCGTCGAAGGGGAGCGGTGCGGCTGGCTGCGGCCGACGGTCGTGCACTGTGCGAGCCCGGAGCCGGAGATCGCGAAGGCCGAATACATGTTTCCATTCGTGAGCGTGGTCGAATGCCCGCAGGCGCGGATGCTCGACGCGATCGGGCCGACGCTCGTGGCCACGGCCCTCACCGACGACGAGGCGTTTCAGCGACAGCTCGTCGACTGCCCGGCGATCGATCGGCTGAATTTCGGTGCCATTCCCACGACGAAGCTCGACTGGCTGCAGCCCCACGAGGGCAACATCATCGACTTCCTCTACCGCTCGCGGGCGTTGCAGGTGGCAGCGGCGAGCCCCGTGGGCGCGGCGTGATGGACGGCATCTGGACGAGCGATTTCGAGGTTCGGCCTGGCCCGCGGCTCGTCGTCGGCCCGGGCTCGATCGACAGGCTGGGCCGGCTCTCCCGAGATCTGGGTGGCAGCCGGGCCCTCGTCGTCAGCGATCCGGGGATCGTCGAAGCGGGCCACACGGCCGGTGCGATCGAGTCGCTCACCGAGGCAGGCGTGGCCACGGCCGTGTTCGACGCCTTCGGTGAGAACCCCACCACCGACCATGTCGAGGCCGGAGCGGCACTGGCCCGCGAGTTTCACCCCGACCTGCTCGTGGGGCTCGGCGGCGGCTCGTCGATGGACTGCGCCAAGGGGATCAACTTCTTGGTTTCCTGTGGCGGGCGAATGCAGGACTACCGGGGCCGCGATTCCACCCGAGCCCCGATGCTGCCCTCGATCGCCGTGCCGACGACCGCCGGCACCGGCAGCGAAACGCAGTCGTTTGCGCTCGTGAGCGACCCGGCCACGGGCCTGAAGATGGCCTGCGGTGCGGCCGGCGCCGCGTTTCGGATCGCGATTCTCGATGTCAACCTCACGCTCACGCAGCCCCTCTCGCTCGTGGCCCTCACCGGCATCGACGCCCTTTCACACGCGATAGAAAGCCATGTGAGCCGGGCGGCGACTCCGGCCTCACGGATCTTCTCCCGCGAAGCGTTCCGGCTCTTGGCGACGAACCTCCCGGCTGTCTTCGCCGACGGCGGCTCGATTGCGGCCCGGTCGGCCGTGCAGTTTGGTGCGGCGATCGCGGGGCTCGCGATCGAAAATTCGATGCTCGGCGCGGCCCACGCACTCGCCAATCCGCTCACCGCCGCCCACCACGTGCCGCACGGCCAGGCCGTGGGGCTGATGCTGC
>JBMLMS010000405.1:0-1931 GCA_049243925.1 Pirellulales bacterium | reverse complement strand
CGCAACCGGGGCATCCTCTCGGCTTACGCCTCGGGCTTTCTGCGCTCAGAATTTTCGGCGGAGACGGTCGGTGGGCACGCGCAGAAGAAGGGAGTCCTTGAGGACTCTCAGCGTTTGATCAAAACCCACGAGTTGTGGACTCTCAAGACGACCGGATTCGAGCATGCCTACCGCCGGCTCCGAATGCGGGACGAACTCACTCGCTCTACCGTCCGGCGACGGGGAATGAGCCGCTCGGAGCCAGCGCGTTCGATTTGGCTCTGTGCTGTGTTGCTCGTGATGCTTCCTGGATTCGCAGCCGCCGCGGATGCACCGCCGCCCACGTACGAAGACCACGTGCTGCCGATCTTTCGCGAGAAGTGCGGCAGCTGCCACAACGCCGACAAGAAGCAGGGCGGGCTCGATCTCACGAGCTTCAGCCAGGCGATGGCGGGCGGCTCATCGGGCGAGGTGATCGCGCCCGGCGACGCCGATGGGTCGTATCTGTGGCAGCTCGCGAGCCATTCGTCCGAGCCGAAGATGCCGCCGCAGGCGGACAAGATTCCCGGTGAGATGCTCGATGTACTCAAGAAGTGGATCGCCGGCGGGGCGATCGAGCGGGCCGGCGGCAAGCCGATCACGCGGAAGGCGGGAGCGTCGCTGGCCCTCGATCCAGCGGCAGTGGCCGCGCCGAGCGGTCCGCCCGTGATGCCTCCGCGGCTGTCGCTCGCGGTCGAAAGTACAGGGGCGAAGCCGCTCGCGATCACGGGCCTCGCTGCGTCGCCCAATGGCAGCCTCGTGGCGGTCGGGGGCCGCAAGCAGGTGCTGCTCTACGACGCCTCGTCGCTTGCGTTCCTCGGCGTGCTGCCCTTCCCCGAGGGCGACGTGAAGACGGTGCGATTCTCGCGCAACGCCAAGCTGTTGCTGGCCGGCGGAGGCCGCGGCGCGAAGAACGGCCGCGTCGTGCTCTGGGACGTGGCGACCGCGAAACGGGTGACTGAACTTGGCGACGAGTTCGACCAGGTTCTCGCAGCCGATGTGACAGCCGACCAGCGGCTCGTCGCCCTCGGTGGCCCGCAGAAAGTGGTACGGCTCGTGCGCACGGCCGATGGCCAGGTGGAGGCCGAAATCCGCAAGCACACCGACTGGATCACCGCCGTCGAGTTCTCGCCCGACGGGGCATCGCTCGTGACCGGCGACCGGGCTGGCAACGCCTTCCTGTGGGAGACCCGTGGAGCCCGCGAAGATGCCGTGCTCAAGGGGCACGCCGGCGGGATCACGGCGGTGGCGTGGCGTGGCGACGGCACGGTCGTCGCCACGGCGAGCGACGACGGCAAGGTGCGGCTCTGGGCTCGCAAGGACGGCGCGAAGATCAAGGAGTGGGATGCCCATCCCGGCGGCGTGCTTGGCCTCGCCTGGCTCCCCGACGGCCGGCTCGCGACCTGCGGCCGCGATAAGAAGGCCGTCGTGTGGAAGGGCGACGGCGCGAAGGACCGCGACTTTCCACAGCACGCCGATATCGCGCTGCGTGTCGCCGCCACGAGTGACGGCAGCCGGCTGTTCGCGGGCGACCTCGCCGGCACGCTCGTGGCCTACGCCACGGCCGACGCCAAACCGCTCGGCACACTCGACACGAATCCCCCGCGGCTCGAAGACCGCGTGAAAGTGGCCGAGACCACGCTCGCCGCGGCCACAAAGACCCACGACGCCGCCGACGCCGAGCTCCTCCAGGCCCGCAAGGCCCTCGAAGCGATCCTCGCGCAGGTGGCCGAGGCCGAGAAGCGAGCCGCCGAGCTCGGCGCCACGGCCGACAAGACCCGCGCCGCCCTCACCGCCGCCGAGGCCGAGGCGAAGCGCTGGCGTGACGAGGCCGACTTCGCGAAGCAGCCGCGCTGATCATCGCGTCGCCCATCACGAATCAGGGCTGCACGTGCTTCGCGTTAGACGGGAAG
>JBMLMS010000404.1:0-2108 GCA_049243925.1 Pirellulales bacterium | reverse complement strand
CGGCCGCCAGGGCCAGCGCGAGGAGCTGGAGCCAGGTCAGGGTGCGAGGGGCGGAGGTGACCGCGCGAAATGTCATCGACGATCCCGAGGAGGGGCGGGGGCGAAGCCGGGGAGGAATACCGGCAGACTGCACTCAGCCACAAGGCGAAAACACGCCGTTCGATTGGCCCTCGATTCCGAGCGGGTTCCGCGTCTCCGCCCGCGCTCGGAACGGCCATGCCGCTGCACTTCCGGCGGCTGCGCGCCACATGGCACTGCTTGACTGGCCCCGTCAAACCCCGATACTTTTCTCTATTCTGCCCGTTTTTCCGCGTGGTTCACGCAGGGCGTTCCCCAAGCACCCGGCTTTGCCTATGCGGCCCATGGTGATCGACCTGCGGAAGGCTGACGACCCGCGCGATGTCGTCCATCGGGCCGTGCAAATGCTGGCCGAGGGGCGGATCGTCGCCTTTCCCACCGAGACAGACTACGTGATCGCCGCGAGCATTCGCGACGCTGCCGCGGTCGAGCGGCTCGTCGGGCTCGCGCCCGTGCGTACCGGCGAGCCACGCCTCGCCCTGGCTCTCAAAAGTGCCGACGAAGCGCTCGACTGGGCGCCCAGGCTGAGCCCGATCGGACAACGCATCGCGCGCCGATGCTGGCCCGGGCCGGTGGCCATCCTCGTGGCCGACGACCATCCCGACAGTCTGGTGCACCGCTTGCCCGACGCGGCGCGACTGGCGATTCTCGGCACGGGACGGCTGCGGCTCCGCGTGCCCGGCCACCCCATGCTCGCCGACTGCATGCGGATGCTGGCCGGGCCCGTCGCGCTCGCCGAACCTACCGGTGACGGTGGATCCGTCGCCGTCACCGCCGAGGAGATCGCCGCCAGAGGCGGTGATCAGGTGGCGCTCGTCATCGACGATGGAAGATCACGGTATGCCCAGCCCGCCTCCACGATCGAGGTCGACGAACACGACTTCCGCATCGTGCACCCGGGCATCGTCTCGCAGGAGACGCTGCGCCGGCTCTCGAGCCTGATGGTGCTCTTCGTGTGCACGGGCAACACCTGCCGCAGCCCGATGGCGGAGACGATCTTCAAGCAGCTCGCCGCCGAGCGGCTCGGCTGCAGACCGGATGAACTCGAACGCGCGGGCGTCGTGGTGGCGAGTGCCGGGATCGCCGCCTGGGGGGGCGGTGCCGCCAGCGCCGGAGCGGTCGAGGCCATGCGCGAATGCGGGGCCGATCTCTCGGGCCACGAGAGCCAGCCTGTCACCGACACGCTCGTTCGGCAGGCCGACATCATCTGGACGATGACCGCCTCGCACCGGGCGGCGATCATCGCCCAACACCCGGAAGCCGGAGGCCGCACCGCCGTGCTCTCGCCCGATCGAGTCGACGTGATCGACCCGATCGGCGGTCCCGTGGCGACCTACCGCACGTGCGCCGAGCAAATCCGGCAGCACTTGATCGCCAGGCTCGATACAATTCAATTGCCTGTTCGGCAACCGCCGGCCTCGAAGCCGGCGGGTGATTTCTGAGACGCATGGAGCGATTGATGCGGATTGCCATCGGAAGTGACCATAGGGGCGTCGCCGCCCGCCAACGGATCATCGGGCTGCTCGAGCACATGGGGCACGAGGTGATCGACTGCGGGAGCCACGGCACCGACGCGGTCGACTACCCCGACATCGCCGCCGACGTCGCCGGCCGCGTGAGTGCCGGCACGGTCGACCGGGGTATCCTCCTCTGCTGCACAGGCGTCGGCATGGCGATCGCCGCCAACAAGCTCCCCGGCGTCCGTGCGGCCACCTGCCACGACGAGGTGACAGCCGAGATGAGCCGCCGCCACAACGATCTCAACGTCCTCTGCCTCTCGGCCGAACTCCTCGGGCCCGAGCTGCAGGACAAGATGCTGCGCACCTGGCTCGACACGCCCTTCGAGGGTGGCCGCCACGCCCGTCGCGTCGCCAAGATCACGGCCCTCGAGCCCGACTGCACGTAAGGTTGGTGTGGCGCGCGGCGGCTTCGGGCTGCCCGTATCCCGTCGCCAGACGCTCGCTGCGTGTTCGGAAGGCGCCGGCTCGGGGTTACCCCGTACCGTCTCGCCGGACGTTCGCCTCCGCCCT
>JBMLMS010000403.1:0-3662 GCA_049243925.1 Pirellulales bacterium | reverse complement strand
TCAGATGGAGAGCTCAGGCCAGCTCATCCAGCCAGGCGCGGATTTCGTTTTCGTACTCGCTCGCCAGGCCGCCCACGATCAGCTGGCGGTGGAAGCTCGCCGCGCCGCCCTTCAGGAGGTCGGCGTCTTCGGCGCTCGGGAAGCGCTTGGAGGGATCGGCGGCGATCATGCCGCGGCAGAAGTTCATGAGCAGTTCGTTGCAGGTGACGTCGGCCGGCAGCAGCTGAGGGAGGCGATGGGCGAGCGACCGCTTCGCCTCGAGGAGGTCGCGGTACGACTGCAGGCCGGCGAACGGGGGCTGGCCCGAGAGCATCTCGATGAGCACGTAGCCGAGGCTCGCGAGGTCGGAGCGGGGGGAATTCTCCTTGCCTTCGAGCACCTCGGGGGCCGCGTACGACGGCGTGCAGGTGCGGTTGGCCGGCATGTCGTCGAGCGCGAGCGCGGAGCCGATGTCGATGATCTTCGCGTTGCCCGTGCGCTTCACCATGATGTTCGAGGTCTTCACGTCGCCGTGCACGATCCCCTCGCGGTGCAGCGCCGCGAGAGCCGCCAGGCACTCGCGCACCACCGCCATCGCCGGGCCGGGCTTGAGCCGCGACTGCCGCGGCCCGGGCGTCACGATCACGTCGTTGAGATACCGCCAGCGGTCGGCGCTCACGCTGTTGCGGGTGCGGTCGAGGAGTTCCGGGGCCAAGAGCCGCGAGAGGTCGTAGCCGTCGATCCACTCCATCTCCATGATCCGGATGCGCCGCTGCTCGACGAAGTTTTGCACGTCGAGAAGGTTGTCGTGCTGGATCTGGGCCACGCGCGACGAAACCTGGGCGATCCGCTCCATCGCCTCGTCGTAGAGGGCTTCGGTTTCGTAGCGCTCCGGCGAGAAGATTTTGAGGGCCACGGGGAGCGTGAAGCCGTCGGAGCCGCGGCGGGTGGTCAGGAACACGATCCCCTGCCCGCCTGCGCCCAGCCGCCGGCCGAGGTTGTGGTATTCGGTCCAGTTGAGCCTGCCACCCGCCACGATATCGCCGTAGCGGGCGAGCAGTTCCTCGGGGCAGCGGCTGCCCACTTCGCCCGACACGGAGATCGTCGGCCGACCCTCCTGATAGAGCGTGGTCGACATCGAGTGGCCGCGGTCGTCGTCGTGTTCGGAGGCGTTCACAGGTGCTCGTCGGGGGTGCCGGCGGGTGGCTCGGGGAAACCGAGCCGCTTGTCGACGAGGTTTTTGAGAGACCTCCCCGAAAGGTATCGACCAAGATTATCGCAGAAAAAATCGGTCATTGCATCGATTCGGTTTGCGGCCTGGCCGCCGACGTGCGGCGTGATCACGAGCCGTGGGGCTGCCCAGAGCCGGCTGGACGGTGCGGGCGGCTCCTCTGGAGTGACGTCGATACCCGCCGAATCGAGGTGGCCGCTTTCGAGTGCGTCGACGAGCGCGTCTTCGACCACGAGCGGGCCGCGGGCCAGATTCACGAGTATCGCACCCGGCTTCAGGCGGGCGATCGCAGCCGCGTCGATCATGCCGCGAGTGCGCTCGGTGAGCGGTGCGCAGAGGATCAGGATGTCGGCCTCGGGGAGGAGGTCGTCGAGCGTCTCGGGCCCGCCGAGAAACTCCACTGCCGGGGGCTTCCTCACGGGAAACCAGTCGGTGGCCAGGATTCGTGCCCGGAAGGGGGCGAGCACTTCGACGAGCCGGCGGCCGTTGCCGCCGAGGCCCACGATCACGACCGTGGCCCGGGTGAGATCGCGGGTGGGCCGGCGGACGAATTCACGTCGGGCCTGCTGCTCGAGAAAGAGGGGGATTCGCCGGGTGCAGGCAGTGACGAGGGCCAGCGTATGTTCGGCGACCTGATCGGCGAGTACGCCCGACGCACTCGTGACCGTGATCGAGGAGTCGACGACGCTCGGCGCGAGGCAGTGATCGAGGCCGGCGGCCGACGACTGGATCCAGCGGAGCCGGCCGGCCGCCACGACCTCCGGCCAGGGCACCGGCACCTTGGGGTGGCCGCAGAAGATGTCGGCCGCAGGGAGCTCCGCCGCGACCCGCTCCTGGCCAGCATCCACGATCGTGGCCGTTGGCGCGGAGGCCTGGATCTGGGCGACGTGCCGCGGCTCGACGGGGTAGCAGAGAACGATGCGGGGGCGGGAAGTCATGGGCCCGGGTTGTGGCAGGTGGGGGTCTGGTTTGGCAAGCCGCGGCATCCGGTGATCGGCCGACCGCTGGCGGTTTCAGCCCCGTAGAATAAACTCGGGTGAGTTTCGTCAACGGTCCGACGGCCGGTGATCGCCTCCTCAGTATCCCCTCGTGGTGGCTCGATGCGTTCGACGCTCCTCGCCGTGGCAGCCCTCGCCTTCCTCCGGATCGTGGTGGGTCTCCACTTTTTTCTCGAAGGCATGAGCCATTTGCGGGATCCCGACTGGTCGAGCGCCGGCTTCCGCAGGGCGGCGGTCGGGCCCTTGGCCGACTGGTATCGTTCCGGGCTGCCGCAGACGGGCGACTGGTCGGGGACGCTCGGTGCCCGCGATCAGCGGTCGGCAGCCGAGGCTGGGGACGCCTGGAAGGCCTCGATCGTCGCCGGCTGGAAAAAGCTTTTGGCAGACCGAGGGCGTGCGGTGCCGCTCGATGCACCCCGGGCCGCCGAGGCGGAAAAACTCCTCGCGGCGGTCAGCGGCGAACTCGACGCCTACGTGGCGGGGCTGGCAGACGACCTGGGAAATTACCGGCTGGAGATCGCACGGCTCGACGAGACACTGCGATCGCCCGCCTCCCGGCAGGTGCCTTTTGCCCGCGACCGTGTGGCCAAGAAGCAGAAAGAACTCGCCGGCCAGGCTGCGGGCTGGATGAAGGACGCCGCGGCGATCGGCGCGAAACTCGTCGCCGGGTGGGACGAGCAGCTTTCGACCGCCGAACGGCTGCGGGCTGCCGATGCAGCGGGGCCGTCGCCGCTGTGGAAGGCCGACCGGTTCGTGAGCTGGTCGCTGGTCACGATCGGGGCCTGCCTCGTGCTCGGCATCTGCGTGAAATTCAACGCCATGGGCGGCGCCTGCTTCCTGGCGAGCGTGCTGGCTTCGCAACCTTTCTGGGTGCCGGGTGCCCAGGCCACGTACGACCAGTGGGTCGAACTCGCCGCGCTCCTCGCGATCGCCGCCCTGCCCCTCGGCGGCTGGAGTGGGCTCGACTACTTTTTACGATCCTGGTGCCCGCTGTCGCATTGCTGCGATGGCACGCGTTCTTTGAAACAGTGAACCCAGCCTGACGAACGGCACGGAGTGCAGCGATGAATCTGAGCGAAGCGCAGAAGTGGGTCGGCAAGGATAATTTCGCCGACGCGATCGCCGTCACCCGGCGTGATTTCCTCACCGGCACGGTCGCGGCCGGCATCGCCACCGGTGCGGGGCTCGGCTCGATCTATTTCGGCTACGGCAAGAGCGTGGGCAGCCCGCTCCGTATCGGCGTGGTCGGCACCGGCGACGAAGGCAGCGTGCTTCTCGGTGCCCACAACCCCGACTATCTCAATGTCGTCGCGATCGCCGACATCCGTCCCTACAACGTCTATCGGGCCTTTCACGGCGACGCCTCGAGCGCCAGCGCCAACACCGCCCGCCCGGGATTGATGGCGAAGTACAAGTGGGCGACCGAGGACGAGGCCCGGAAGAAGGTGAAGGTC
>JBMLMS010000402.1:0-17717 GCA_049243925.1 Pirellulales bacterium | reverse complement strand
TTGGCGAGCATCTGCCGGATCAGCTTCGAGACGCTCGTGGTGGCGTTAGGGTTGAGCGACTCGATCGCCGGCGGCGTGGCCGACACCTGCTTGTTGAGCAGATCGTTGGCGTTGGGCGACGCGAACGGTGGCTTGCCGGCGAGCAGCTCGAAGAGCACGCAGCCGAGCGAATAGATGTCGGCCCGGGCGTCGAGCGGCTCGCCGCGGATCTGCTCCGGGCTCATGTAGCTCGGCGACCCCTGCACCGGCCCCTTGTCGCCCACGAGCCGCCCGAGCAGGCCCGGCTTGCGCTTGGCAATCGCGAGATCGATGAGCTTCACCTGCCCGTCGGCCGCCGCCAGGATGTTGTCGGGCTTCACGTCGCGATGCACCCAGCCGTGGCCATGAAGATGATCGAGGGCCAGCGCGGTCTCCGTCACGATCCGCTGCAGCCGCGGCACGAGGGCCTCGACGCCCCCGGCGATCTGCTTCTTGAGGTTCGGGTGTGGAAACAGCTCCATCACGAGGTGCGGCAGGCCGCCCTCGTCGGACAGCCGGTCGATACGGATGATGGTCGGATGCGAGACAGACTTCGCCACCTTGAGCTCGTGCTCGAGCAGCTGCCGCTGCCCGGCGTCGCGGGCCTTCTCCGGCACGATCAGCTTCACGGCCACGCGGGCCCGCGAGCCGGTGTCGACCGCCTCCCAGATCTGGCAGTGGCGGCCCAGGCCGAGCTGGGTCTCGAGCTTCAGCGGTCCGAGTCGGTCGGGGAGTTTTGCCATGCAACGTCGGGGCTGAGGGTCGTCTCGAGGAGCACGAGGCCTTCCGGGGGTGCCGTCGGCCCGGCCGCCGGCCGGCTGCGGGCGGCGAGCGCGCCCGCCAGCCAGTCGCGCGTCCGCCGGCCGCTGCCGACCATCACGAGCGAGCCCGTGATGATCCGCACCATGTTGTATAGGAAACCATTGCCCTCGACCTCGATCCACACCTCGGCGCCGGGGGCGTCGTTTGCGAGGGGTGGCCGGCAGACCGTGAGCCGGTGGATTGTGCGCACTTTCGAGAGGCGTGTGGAGGGGGTGGTTTCAAAGCTCGTGAAGTCGTGCTCTCCCACGAGCACCTCCGCCGCGGCCTGCATGGCTGCGGCGTCGAGCCGGGATTTCCAGCGCCACACGAGGTGCCTGTCGAGCACCGGCCGCCACGGGGCGTCGTGGATCCGGTAGCGATAACGCTTCTTCACCGCCGTCCGCGTGGGGTCGCAGCCGGGAGCCACCTCGCAGCCGTGGAGCACGGTGATGTCGGGCGGCAGCTTCGCGTTCAGCGCCCGCACCCACACGCCGGCCGTGAGGTCTTTCGCGCTCGTGAAGCACACCACCTGATCGAGCGCGTGCACGCCCGAATCGGTGCGGCTCGTGCCCCGCGGCATGATCTCTTCGCCGCTGATCGCATGAATAGCCTCCGCGAGCGTGCCCTGCACCGTCATCTGCCCCGGCTGAAACTGCCAGCCCGAAAACCGCGTGCCCTCGTAGGCCAGCCGCAGGCAGATCGTGCGTGTCATGCCTGCACGGGCCGGCCGCCGCCGGCCTTCGCGCCACCGGGACGTCCCGTCCAGTGCTTGGCGAGATACTCGGCGATCTGCACGGCGTTGGTGGCGGCGCCCTTCCGCAGGTTGTCCGACACGCACCACAGCGCGATGCCATTCGGGCAGGAGATGTCTTCGCGAATCCGCCCCACGAACACCTCGTCGCGGCCGCTGGCATCCCGCGGCATCGGATACCGCTTCGCCCCGAGGTCGTCGTCGACCACGATCCCGGGGAAGCCGGCGAGCAGCTTCCGGGCCTCGTCGGC
The DNA here is from genome assembly GCA_049243925.1 of Pirellulales bacterium. Taxonomy (GTDB): domain Bacteria; phylum Planctomycetota; class Planctomycetia; order Pirellulales; family UBA1268; genus RGVT01. The sequence continues at coordinate 15,896 of JBMLMS010000402.1, read as the reverse complement.
CGAGAGCTTTTTTTCCGTTTCGATGAGGATCGACTCGCTGTGGCCGTTGGCCACGGGCACACGCACGCAGGTGGCACTCACCGCGATCGATTCGTCGCCGAGGATCTTTCGCGTCTCGAGCACCATCTTCATCTCCTCGCTCGTGAAGCCGTTGGGCCGCGGCGAGCCGATCTGCGGAATCAGGTTGGCCGCGATCGGATGCGGAAAGATGGCCGGCTTCGGCGCGTGGCCCGCGAGCCAGGCGGCACTCCCCTGCTCCAGCTCCTTCGTGGCCGGCAGCCCCGCGCCGCTCACAGCCTGATAGGTGCTCACGATCACCCGCTTCACCCGCGCCGCGTCGTGCAGTGGCTTCATCACCATCACCATCTGCGTGGTCGAGCAGTTGGGGCTCGCGATGATCCCCTTGTGAGCCGCGAGGGCCTCGGGGTTTACCTCCGGGATCACGAGCGGCACGTCGGGGTCCATGCGGTAAAACGCGCTCTCGTCGACCACCACGGTGCCCCGCTGCACCGCCCACGGCACGAATTCCGCCGCCACTTCGTCGGGCGTGCTACCGATCGCGATGTCGACATCGGCGAACGACTCGGGCGTCAGTTCCTCGACCGCGAGCGAGCGGCCGCCCACCTCGAACGGCTTGCCGGCCGAGCGGGCCGAGGCGAGCAGCTTGATGCGCTTCGCCGGGAACTGCCGCTCGAGGAGCATCGTGACGATGATTCGGCCCACGGCGCCGGTGGCGCCGACGACTGCCAGCGTGTCGATCATGCGAGTCTTTCGGAAGGTTCGAGGGAACGGGAGGAACGATTCATGACGGGAGCAAGGACGGCCCGGAAGGTTTCAGGGCCGACGAACGCGAGGTTTGCAACGAGCATCGCCAGGCCAAACTCCATCATGCCCATCGCGAGGCCGATTCCCAAGTGGACCGGCGCCGCCATCGCGAGAACCAGCGGCCGCGTGAGCCGCGGCCAGACGAGGGCCGCGTAGCCCACCTCCCACCACAGGGTGACGAGCGTGAGGGCGTTGACGACGAGCGGGTGCCGTGCGAGCCCCGTAAGGTCGAGCGTACGGTATTGCACGTTGGCGATCGCACCCCAGAGGGCCGTGCCCTCCCACCAGCTCGCGCCGAGCAGCTTTCCGCAGCCGGAAAACAGATACACCACGCACAGATGCACCTGGAGCAATCGCAGGGCGATGTTCGCCCGCACACTCGGCTGCGGGGCACGGCGACCAAGCAGCGCGTCGAGCGAGAGCACCGCGCCGGCCGGGCCGACCACGAGCGGCACGAGCAGCATGCCGAGCGTGTCGTCGAAGCCAAAAGTCGTGAGCGGGGCGCGGTTGGCCGCGCTCACGAGCCCCGTAAGCGACACGACCGCCGCCAGCGGCGTGAACAGGCCGAGGGCCAGGCAGACCGCGGCGCCGAGCATGACGATCGTGAGCAGCCGCCCGGCCTCCGGAGCCGCGAAGTACCAGCTCCACTGCCAGGGCTGGTCGTTCATGCGCCACACGTCGGCGGGCCGCAGCCAGGCGTCGGCGCCGAAGAAGGCCGGGGCATCGAGCAGCCACACGAAGGCCGACCACGCGAGGAGCGCGCCTGTGCAGATGCGCACCACGGCAAGCGGGAGCGGATCGGCCGGCGTAAACCAAAATGCATTCCAGCCGGCGAGCCATTCGGCACACCAGCCGCGCGAGGCGACCGCAGGCACGGGATGCGACGTCGTGCTCATGGTGCTCATGGCAGCGTGCCCTCCGCGGGCTGAAACGTGCCGAGCGGCGTCACGATGTCGGCCATGTCAGGGGCCTTCGCGGGCTCGGCCCCTCCCGGCTCCGCGGCGTTTCGCGGCTCCGCTGCGTTTCGCGGCTCCCCTGCCCTGCCCTCTTCGAGTGCGATCAGTTCCTCGGGCCCTGGCAGATAGTGCTCGACGAGTTCAAGCGTCACCTGCGCGCCTTCATGCCGCGCGAGCAGTTGCCCGGCCACACCCTTCACGAGCGGCAGCCACTCGACTCGTGCCTCGCGGCGCACTGCGGCGGGGGCGTCGACGGGCGGCACGAGCGGGGCGATCTTCTCGGCGATCATGAACCGGCGGTGATAGAGAAGCCTGGGCCGGTCGGTGTTGCGGTCAGGCAGACTGCCCGAGAGCCGCCCACCGTCGGCCCGCTCGATCGTCCAGCGGATCGAATGGCCGGGGCCGGGATCGGGCGCGAAGAACCGGTAGCCATGGCCGAGCGAGAGGGCGCCCACGAGCGGACGAAACGGCTGGAGCAGGCGATTGGCCAGCTCACTCGCCGGTGGCGGCCCGGCGAGCGGGGGCAGGATCACCGCCGCCAGATAGAGGGCAATCACCGCGGAGGCGGCGAGGCGTGCGGCTGGGCTCCAAGATTTCAGGGCGGCGGGCGGCATGAGTGGCTCGCCCCCAACTCTACCATCGCGCAAAAAAACCCCCGCGCGACGGCCGTCGCGCGGGGGTCATGGGCCTCGGTCTTGGGCGTCCGCGGCCTATGCGATCAGCGGATCGACGCGGTGGCGTCGACGGCGGCCGTCTGGCTCGCGGCCGGATCGAGCGCGAGCTCGATGCTCGAGCCGGCGGCGAGTTCGATCGTCTTCACGATCGACCGCTCTTCGCCGTCGACGACGTGCGTCACTCGCACTTCGTAGTTTTTCCATGCCTGGCCCGCGGAGAGCGTCGTCGTCTCGAAGAGGCGGGTCTCGCCCTTCGACGCCGTCTCGTTGCCGGCGAGAAACACCTTGGCGTCGGCCGGCACATGGAGCGTGAGGCTCGTCTTCGGGGCGGGCTTGGCGGCCTGCTCGGCTGTCGCCGTGCCACCGAAGTCGACCGTCTTCCGATCGCCCGCGCTGAGCGAGACGACCTTCGTCTCCTCCTGCTCGGTGCCGTCGCGGTCGACGACCATCCGCACCACATATTCATAGTGCTTGCCGCTCTCGAGGCCGCGAGACACGTAACGGCGGAGATCGCCGGTGGCGGCGGTCTTGGAACCGTTGACGAAGACCTTGGCGTCGGCGGGCAGCTTCACCACGAGCAAAGCCGCATCGGCCGGGATCGCTGTGGAATCAGTGGCTGCGGGAGTCGGCGTGGAGATCACTTCGCCCCGGCCGCTCGGAGCCGCGTCGATCACGCGATACGACTCCACCGGCATGCTGCTCGACATGCCCGAGATCGAGGAGTAGCCGCTCGAATAGGCCGACGACGAATAGCCGCCGTACGAGCCGTATGAACCGCCTCCCGACGAGCCACCGCCATACGACCCGCCCGACGAACCGCCGGAGGAATACGAGCCGCCGGATGAGCCGCCAGAGCTGCCGCCCGACGAGCCGTGGCTCGAGTGCCGGTAGGCACGCATCGCGCGGCGCTGGGCGTGGTGCGAGCCGTGGCTGCCGGACGAGCCGTACGAGCCATAGCTGCCGTAGCTGCCGCCCGAGGAGCCGCTCGACGCATAGCCGCCCGAGCTTCCACCCGAACTGCCACCGGAAGAACCGCCCGAGCTACCGCCCGACGAACCACCCGAGCTGCCGCCGGACGAGCCATAGGCGGCGCGATACCGGTGGTTCCAGCCGGCGTGCACGTCGCAAGCCGCTGCGACAACCGCCACCAGAGTGAGAGCTCCCACGATCCCCGACCAGCAACGCTTCGCCACCATCTCAGTCGTTCTCCAATAATTGGTTATCGCGACGGGCAGCTCTATCCGAACCGGTTTCGGGAAAGCCGCGGCACCTGCGAAGCCAAAGAATAGTTGGAAGTCTGGGTAAAGCAAGGAGAAAACGCGGTCTGCGAAAACTTTTCCGCCACCGCATCGCTGGCAGCCGAGATGGCCAGAAAGCCCTGTATTTCCAGGGAATTTAGCGGGAAACGCCAGTCACGGAGACAGCGTCGACCTCGATTCGCCCCGTCGCTCCGAGCATTCCGACCTGCAAGATGGCCTCCCGCGCCCAGGTGGGAACGGGCACTGTGCCCGACACGTCTTTCCAGGGAAACGTGCCGGTCCAAGGGCCCACCACCCCCCGGGCCGACCGGCCGCGGCTTTCATCGAAAAACTTCACCACGAGCATTGGCAATTCCTCGGGCACGACCCCCGGCCGCACGGTCTCCGCCCGCAGGCGGGCTTTCAAAGCCAGCCTACCGATCTCGCGGCCGTCGACGGGAAAGCCCTGAAACACCTGCGCGGGCCGCCCCGGATCGGCATTCTCCAGCCGCAGGTAGCGGCGGCCTTCAGGTGCGTCGTCGACCTCGACGATCTCCATCTGCCGCGGGTAGTACCAGGCCGTGGGCACGGTCGAGTCGGGCAAGAGCGTCTCGAAGCCGCCGTTGTCGATCGCCGGCCGCGAGCCGTCGGGCAGGACGCGCCTCCCCTGCTCTGCCGTGCCCGTCATCGGCACGAACAGGCTCGGCACGAGGGCCTCTCGCTCGAGCCGCCCCTCGCGCTTCGTAAACAGCACGAGCGTCTGGTCGTATCGCTCACCCACGGGGATCACCATCCGGCCGCCTTCGGCGAGCTGCTCGACGAGCGGCCGGGGCACGTCTTCCGGCGAACACGTGACGATGATCTTGTCGAACGGCGCATGCTCGGGCCAGCCGCGAAAACCGTCGCCGATCTTGGTGACGATGTTTTCGTAGCCGAGCCGCTCGAGCGTCTTCGCCGCCTTCTCGCCGAGCTTCTCGTGGATCTCGATCGAATACACTGTGCGCACGAGCGGGCTGAGCACGGCCGCCTGATAGCCGCTGCCGGTGCCGATCTCGAGCACCTTGTCGGTGGCTTTGGGCTCGAGCTTCTCGGTCATGTAGGCCACGACGAACGGCCCAGAGATCGTCTGCGCCTCGCCGATCGGGAGCGCCATGTCGAAGTAGGCGAGGCTCCGCTGCGGCCCGGGCAGGAATTCGTGCCGCGGCGTCGCCCGCATGGCGGCGAGCACCCGTTCGTCGGTGACGCCGCCGGCCGCGATGTCGTCGCGCACCATTCGTTCGCGGGCGGCTTCGAAGGGATCGGGCTTCGACCGCGGCCCGGCCGGAGCCTGCGCCGCGGCTTCGACGGCCAGTCCGGCCGCGAGCATCACGAGCCACGAGCGGGCGGCCTGCCACATCGGCGTCACTTCCCGGGAGGCAGAATCTTCACGAGCTCGATCTCGAACACGAGCACTTCGTTGGGCTCGATCACCGGGGGCGAACCCTCTTCGCCGTAGCCGAGCTCGGGCGGCACGTAGAGCCGCCACTTCGAGCCCACGTTCATCAAGGGCAGCGCCTCCTGCCAGCCCGGCACCACGCCCCGCAGCGGAAACGTCGCCGGCTCGCCGGCGGGATCGGTGGCGTCGAACTCGCTGCCGTCGAGGTGCGTGCCGCGGTAGTGCGTGGAGACGGTGTCGTCGGCCGTGGGCTTCGGCCCCGATCCCGTCTTCACGACTTCGTATTGCAGACCGCTCGGCAGCGACTTCACGCCAGGCTTCGTGGCGTTGGTCTTCATGAACTCTGCAGCCTTCGCCTGGTTCGCCTTCGCGGCCTCGGCCATCCGGGCGGCGAACTCCCGCTCCCGCTCCTGCATCCGCTTCTCGAACCGTTCGAGGGCCGAGGCGATCGTCTGCTCGTCGAGCCGCGACTTCACGCCGAGCACGGCGTCGGCGAGCCCGCGGGCGAGCGCCGCCTCGTCGAGCGGAGCCTTCTGACTGCGGAAGTCGGCCGCGATCCGCCCGCCGATCCTCAAGCCCAGTGCGTAGCCGAGCTGCGCCTCCGGCGTGTCGAGCCTGGTTGCGTCGAGGCTGGCAGCATCGCCGCCGCGGGCGGCCGCCGGCGGCGCGATCACCTCAGCTGGCTGGGCGTGGGCTTCCATCACCCCGACGCACAGAACGCAGGGAACGCAGAAGACACTCCATCGAACACTCATCGCGCACCTCCGTATGGAACGATCGCCCGAGTCTATCCGCCCCGTCACGCAACCGTCTCGGTTGCCCGCCAGTCACGGACCGACGACAAACCCCTCGCGGCCCGCAGCCTCCCGCAGGCGGTCGTCGAACGCCAGAAACCCCGCCTGGAGCGTCCGCCCTCCGGCCATGACGGTCGCAGCGGCCAGCTGCATGGCATCGGCTGCTCTCAACGGGTGCACACGCAGCAGCCGGCAAGCGGTCTCCCGCACCAACTCCGCCGGAAGAATCTCGTTCCACCCGGCAGCAAGCGTTCGCAGCAACTCGATTGCCTGCGATGCCTGCCGCGGAGAGAGCGCGGCGGACCGCTCGAGCCGCGCGATGGCCGAGGTGCATTCGATCCGCGTGCCCCACCAGGTCACGATGCCCGCATCCTCCGCCAGAGCGGCCCGAGCTTCGTTCGTGCGGGCTTCCTCAACGAGCAGCGGCACGATCGCCGACGCATCCCAGTACCGCATGCCGGCTACTCCTCCCGGTCGGCTCGCAAGGCCTCGACGATGCTCACGGGCTTCGTGGGCTTGACCGGCTTGGGGAGGCTCTTCAACGACAGCGGCCTGCCGGCGGGAGCCAGCAACCCTTCGCGAACCAGGCCAGCCAGCCAGGGCGCCTCAGTTCCGGCTGGGTCGCCGGGGCCCACTGGCTGGAGTCGCGCGACGGGCCGGTTGCGGTCGCAGATCAGCACCGTCTCACCACGGCGGACCCGATCAATGAGGAGGCTCAAGTTGTTCTTCGCCTCGGTGATGCTCGTGCGTTTCATGGCAGGGCCCCTGACAACTGAATCGCTCGAATGCCGTCAGATAACACAAAGCCATTCTAGCCAGAAAACAAACGCCTTTCAATGTCTTTTGGTTCACGATCAGCATCTGCACAGAAGCCTGATGGCCATATCCGCCGCCTGGCTCGACCGGTTCTCACTGACGCTCGCTGCACGGCCGACGCTGGAACCGATCCAGGCCTGCAAGGCGCGCCCGGTTATGGGATTCGCCACTCGACGCGTTGAAACTCTGGCAGCGGGCCATCCCACGCGGGCTGTCGCGTCGGGCGCTCCTCGGGGTGGAATCCACAGATACCGAGCACGTCGAGCTGCGCCCACGATGTGAGCGGGCCGTCCTTCTCGTTCGTCGGCACGAAGTCGGCCGGAACGAATGACAGTGTCTGCGGCGCACTGCCGCCAGGCACTTCTCGCGTACACAGAAACGTCCGCCTCGGGCCGCGTTCGCCGCGCCACTCGTTCTCAACGACGGCCACCGTGATCCGATTCGTCTTCGGCATCGTGAGCATTATGGCCAGTGCCGCCCCGTCGGGCCCGCGCCAAGCCGGGTCGGTCACCTTGCGCGTCCAGCTCTGCCAGTGCACCGGGTTGCCGACATTCAGGCGATACCAGTCGCGCCAGCCGTGGGCGAAGTCGTCGACCACGCGGCCTCCGATCGGCCGCGGTTGCACGCCCGCGGCCGTGAGATCTGCGGGGCTGGCGGATCGCAACTCGCTGCTGAGACACACTTCTCGGACGAGGTCGCCGTTGCCCGGCAGGGCCTTCATCGAAACGGGCTCGGGAATCGCGTGATACACGTTTGCGAACGCGAAGAGCGGTCGGTCGACCGCGTCGATGGGCAGCGAGGCCGTGAACACATCCCCTTCGCGGGTCACGGCGGCACTCCGCCAGAATCGGGCCCGCGGGTCGGGATCGACGCTGTAGAAGATGTCACAGCGCTCCGCCGGCCAGCGGCCGTCGGCCAGCACCCGGAGTCGCGGCATGCCGTCCGTCGTCTCGAGTTCCAGACGCGCGTCCGGCGTCTCCGGCAGCGCAGGGCCGTCCTTGAGAAAATGGTCGAGCCAGAGGGGCATCGCCACGGCCACCTCAGGCGACAGCCGGTGGTTGAAGTGCGGTACCCACGAATACCGCAGTGGCTGACCGGGAATGAGTGCGTTCGTGCGGTACACGTCGTCCATCCAGCCGTGGAAGTCGTTCGTGGCGCTGCGGTGGAGCACGGGGCAACGAATGCGTGGCGCATAGCTCTCGAACGAGAGCGCGCGCCGAAAGAGATCGACATCGCCCTTGATGGAATCCTGCGGCCGAGCGGTGCCGCTCGCGACCACGTGCGGCTCCCACCGCCAGCCCTGCCCTCCCACGCCCGGCACGGCTGCCTTCACCCGATCGTCGGTCCCGGCGACATACATCGTGAGGTTGCCCCCCATCGAGTAGCCGTGCACGCCGAGCCGCGCCGGATCGACCTCGGGCTGCTGCTCCAGGAACGTCAGCCCGCGGCGGCAGCCGAGCGTGAGCAGGTACCAGTTGTTGTTCTTGGGATGTTCCCGATCTTCGTAGTACTGCAGCGGCCCAGGCAGCATGGTGGAATAGCCCTGTACGTTGCACTGCGAGGGATCGACGCCGCCCCAGTCGGTGTTCGGATCGCCGGGCTCCGCGCCCTGCACCGCATTGAATGGGCCGTCGCTGCCCCCGCGGCCGCCCCAGTTGACTGAGAGCGCCGCATAGCCGCGCCCTATGAGAAACTTCACTTCGTCGAGCGACCCGCGCTGGCCGCCACCGTGGATGTGCATCACGGCCGGCACCCTGCCCGCTGCGTTCTCCGGAAAGCCGTAGATCGCGGCCATGCGTGCGGGCTTCTCCTTGAACGTCCCCACGAGGAATCGCACGTGCCGAAACACGCCGCCCCCCTCGCGCCACTCGCGGATCACCTCGGTTTCGAGTGCGTCGTGCCGCGGGTCGAAGTCGGCCCACAGTTCCGCGACGGAGCGAGGCACCGGGTCACTCGCGTCTGCCCCAGCCACAAGGGCTGACGCCATCACGGAGAGCAGCGTCACCACTCCGCGCACGCCCCATCTCGGCATCAACATCGTGCAATGGCTCCACAAGGCGCCCGGCCACCGGATAAAAAATTCCGCCCGAGTCCACATCCGCGCATTCCGCCACGGAGAGATCGACACCACGGTTGCGGGCAAGCACCTGGTCGAGCAGACGGTGGAGATACTCGAGCTCGGCCTCGTCGCCGCGGCCGTTGAGCGCCCGCGACACCGTCATCATCGAGATGCCGAGTTCCTCGGCGATCTGCTGGAGGCCGGCACGCTGACCGGCGGAACGGCTGTTATGCTCCAGCACAGGCGGCTCGGCGGAAACGGGGGACTGGCGGTGGAACCCGCAGAGAATACTCAGGTCAATACTAACGCGATGGTTCGCAGACGCAATCTCGATGCCCGTGGCCGAGCGATGACTAACGCGAACCGCTTTCCTTCCGGTCTTGGAATGAGCGGCGGCGTCCTGGGTAGAATGGGGCCATGGCCGACGAACAAACTTTTCCCCGACTTCGGCCCAGCGTCAGCCATGCCGCCTCGCGGCAGGCCGAGATCGACCGTGTCCGTCGCATGTCGGTCGAGGAGCGGGTCAAAGCAGCCCTGGGGCTGGCTTCACGATTCGCAGCATTGCGTCCGACGCCCTACAAGACGTGATCCATGAGCGACCCTGAAGCGGTGATCCAGGCTGCTGAAGAGGTCGCTGGCATTCTCGAATCGCGAGGCGTGGGTGTGCTGGTCATCGGGGCTGTCGCGCTGGCCGCACACGGCTACGTTCGGTTTACTGAGGATCTCGATCTGGGCGTGAATACCGATCTGGGCACGCTCCACAAAGCGGCCGAGGCGCTCCGGACGGCGGGCTTCGAGGTGGAGCTCCGGGAGCCGGATGGCCAGGACCCACTCGGGGGTGTCGTCGATGTTCGAGGCCCATTCGGTCTCGTCCAGATCGTCAACTACGGTGACCGTTTTCCTGCAGCCATCGACGGCGGACTCGCGGCGGCCGAGACCGTCATCCGCCCTGGCAGCCGTCTGCGGATCGTGCCGCTGCCCCACTTGGTGGCGCTCAAACTTTACGCCGGTGGCACGAAGTCCCGTGCGGACATCGTGGAACTCTTGTCCCACAACCCCGACGCCGACATGGCCGCAATCCGCGACCTCTGTCGTAGTTGGCGGCTGCGCGGCCTCGATCCGCTCATCGAAGAGGCCACCAACGGCTCGTAGGGCGGCCTGGCGCAGTCCTGCCCACCCAGTCACTCCTTGCCGAGCTTGCCCTTTGTGAGCTCGAGGAAGGCGGTTTCGAGGTTCACCTCCGACTCGCGCATCGAGAGCAGCTTGTAGCCCTCGGCCACAAGCCGCGCCGCGAGCGGCGAGGCGTCGGGGACGCCGTCGGCGAGCGTGACGAGAATCTCGCCGTCGCGCACCGTGACGCCGCCGGCTTCAGGAGCCTTTTCGAGGAGCCGCGCGGCGGCCTCCGGCGGACCGGCCACCGCGATCCGGAACACCGGCCGCCCGCGCACCTGCGCGAGCAGGTCCTGCACGTTGCCGCAGGCGAGCAGCCGGCCGTATTCGATGATGCCCACGCGATTGCAGATGTCTGCGAGCTCAGGAAGGATGTGGCTCGACACGAGGATCGTCTTTCCCAGCCCCTGCAGCCGCTTGAGCAGGCCACGCATCTCGATCCGGGCCCGCGGGTCGAGGCCACTCGCCGGCTCGTCGAGCAGGAGCACCTGCGGATCGTGGAGGAGCACGCGGGCGAGGCCGAGCCGCTGCGTCATGCCGCGGGAGAGGCTCGTCACCAGTTCATCGCGCTTCACCGTCAGATCGACGAGCTCCAGCGACCGCTCGGCGACCTTGCGCCGCTCGGCCCCATGAATCCGGTAGGCCGCGGCGAAGAATTCGAGATATTCGATCACCCGCATATCGTCGTAGACGCCGAAGATGTCGGGCATGTAGCCGATCGCCCGGCGGATCTCGCGCGGGTGCGTGTAAATCGAGTGGCCGCACACGTAGGCTTCGCCCCAGGTGGGCGCGAGCAGCGTCGAGAGGATGCGGATCGTCGTCGTTTTGCCGGCGCCATTCGGCCCGATGAACCCGAACAAGTCGCCCTGCTCGAGCTTGAGATCGAGCGATTCGAGCGCGAAGAAGTCGCCATATTTCTTGGTGAGGTCGACGGTTTCGATCATGGCTGCCGAGGCTCCAACGGAAGGACGAACCGCCAGATCGCGGTCTGGTCGGCAGCGGCTGCGAGTGGCGAGGCATCGTGCCCCGTGCCCGCCTGCACGCGCCACGTGGTGCCCGCCGGCCCACGGCCGATGAGCACCGCCCGGCCGGTGTCGAGGACGGGCGACAGATCGAGCCGGGCGAGCCGCCCCGCATCGAGCGACGTGTAGGAACTGCCTCCAGCGGCCCGATACAGGCCGGCGATCTCGAGGATGCGATCGACGTCGGTCGAGGCCGTGTCCCACCGCTCGGAGACGTCGCGGTCTTTGGCGGCCGCACGGCGGGTGAGTGCGCCGGCCAGTGACCGCGGCCCGCGGCCCGCAGCAGGCTCGAAGCGGCCGCCTGCTTCGAGCCGGCCGACGTCGTAGAGCCAGCCGGCATGCACGAGCACGCATCGCTCGAGCGCGAATGGCAGGCGGCTCTCGACCGCGCCCCGCAATGCCGCCTGGGCGTCGCGCACGAGCGTCGACGCGATCGGCACGGGCCCGTCGTCAGCGGTGGCACGGGCCGTCCACTCGGCCTCAAAGAGCCGACTCGAATCGGCCGCGATCGGCACGCCGGCAAGCCCCGCCAGGCTTTCCGCATAGCGATAGTCGCGGGCACCGAGCGCCGGGTGCGATGTCGGGGCATCGGTGCCGCCAAGCCCCCGGCCGGTGGCGGCACACCACGACACCGCGAGCTCTCGCCCTGCGGCAGCCAGCGCATCGGCGGAGGCCGCCGCGACATCGAGCGCACCATTGGCAGGCGACCACGTGCCCGACCAGCCGCGACCACGCATGTCGCCGCTCACCGCGTCGACATCCACGATGCCGGCCGCCGACCCCTGCCACTCGGCCCCCTTCCACCGCTGCCCGGTGCCCCACGCCAGGCCGCTGAACAAGGCGACGATCACCGGCAGCGAGATCCACGCGAGCGCCGGCCGCCCGCCGCGGGCCGTAAGCCACCAGTCGAGCGGATAGAGGCAAGCGACATAGAGCAGCCCGAGGCCGGCGACGAGTTCGAACGGCACCGATGCGACCCGGGGAAACCTGTCGATCGCCGTGCGCAACTGCCCTGCGAGGTCGAGCGCGCCACGGGCAGACTCCCCTGCCCTGCCCCCGGCCGCCGTCCGCTCGTGCTGTTCGAGCAATTCGACGAGCAGCGTGTCGGTGCCTGGCCACGAGCGAAACGCCGGCCGATCGATGTCGATACCCAGCCAGGTGATCGTGCCGAATCCGTGGACGCTGCGCACGACGAGCGGCAGGTCGGAAGCTTTTCGGCCTTCGAAAGCCACCACCGTGCCGTCGAGACGGTCGGCGTCGGCGAGCAGCGGTACCTGCAGCCCGGCGAGCGCCGCCTTGTCGAGCGGCCGGCCCGCGCGGCCAAACGTCTCGAGCGCCGCCGATCGCCGCAGGGGCACGAGCCGCTCAACCTGGCCCGGCATGCCGAGCGGGCCGGGCAGCCATCGGGCCGGCGTCGACTCCGGCGTGGCCACGCGGGCGGCCGATTCACCGGCGATGAACACGAGGCTGCCGCCGCCGCGCACCCAGCCATCGATCGATTCGAGCACGTCGCGAGCGAGATCGTCGGGCTCCGTCGCAAGCGCGGTGCCGCACATCACCACGCGATCGATCCCGTCGAGGTCGCGGGCCGTCATGCCGCGGGCTCCGCCGGCGAGGTCGCGCGGATCGGCCACGCTGATCACCCGTGGCTGGGCACCATCTTCTCGGGCCATGAGCCGCGCCGCCCGCTCAGCGGCCTCAAACTCCCCGATCACAAGGAGCACCTGTTCGTCGGCCGCGAGCGCCGGCGGCACCGCCACGAACGTGCGGCGCACTCCGCCACCGTCGGCCGGCCCTTCCAGCTGCACACCGCCGCCGGGCCGGCCAAACCGGGCCCGAAACCGCAGTCGCGCAGCTCCTGCACCGTCGCTGGCCGTGACCACCGCCGCAGGCGACCGCACCCACTGGCCGTCTGGATCCTCCACCCACGCATGCCACGGGCCGCCGGCCTGAAGTCCGTCAGGCAGCGCCACGACGATTGGCGTCCACGCGCCGGTGCGATGCACGCCGCCGAGGCCCACCTCCACGTCGAGCGGAGCAGCCCGCCCGGCCACTGCCCCCGCGAGCACGACACCGACCACGAGCACGCGGCCAGCCCCGCGCATCAGGGCTTCTCCGCGTCGGGGCACGTGCACGCCCGCTGGCCGCAGCCCGGGCAGCCGGTGCCATACTTCGCCGCCACGGCTGCTTCGAGATCGACATCGACCACGTTCGCGATCGTCGCCAGCCAGGCGAGCACGTCGGCAAACTCGAGCGCGAGCTCCTGCTTCGTCGCGGGGCTGGCCGCCCCGGAAGCATGCGTGCGCAGGGCCGTGGCCAATTCGCCAATCTCCTCCGTGAGCCACATGAACGTGCCCTCGACGCCGCGGGCCGCGTCTTTGTCGTGGTACATCTCGCGGATCTGCGTCTGAAATTCACGGAGCGTCATGACAAGGCGGTCTCAGCGGGCTGCAATGATATGGTCCGGGATCGGGGAGCGAACCACGGATAGATCGCCGGCACGACGAACGCCGTGAGCAGCGTCGACGTGACGATACCGCCAATCACGACCGTCGCCAAAGGCCGCTGGATCTCCGCCCCGGAACTCGTGGCCAGCGCCATCGGCAGGAACCCAAGGCTGGCCACGAGGGCCGTCATGAGCACGGGCCGGATGCGGACGTCGGCCGTCGCGACCGCCGCCTCGCGGGCCGAGAACCCTCCCTGCCGCGCATGCTCCGCCCCCGACACCCAGACGAGGCCGTTGAGCACCGCCACGCCGAAGAGCGCCACGAAGCCCACGCCTGCGGCGATCGAAAACGGCATGCCGCGCAGGGCGAGCGCGGCGATCCCACCCGACGCCGCCACCGGCACCACGCAAAAGATGAGGGCCGCCAGGCGGAACGACTTGAAGCTCGTGTAGAGCAAGAGCGCGATCAGGCCCAGCACCACCGGCATGATCAGGAGCAGCCGCCGGCTCGCGGAGAGCAGATTCTCGAAATCACCTCCCCAGCCGATCGTATAGCCCGTGGGCAGCTTCACCTGCTCGGCGATCCGCCGCTGCGCGTCGCCCACGAAGCTCGCCACGTCGCGGCCGCGGACGTTCGCCGAGACGAACGTGCGGCGGCGTGAGCTTTCGTGCTCGATCGAGGGCGGGCTCTCGTCGACGCGGATGTCGGCCAGTTCGCCGAGCGGCACGGGCCGGCCGCCGACGGACCCGACGGGGATCTGCGGCACGAGACCTTCGTCTTCCCGCCACATCGCGGGAAACTTGAGCATCAAGGGAAACCGTGGCCGCCCCTCATAGACGACCCCCGCCTGGATGCCGCCCATCGCCGACACCGTCTGCATCACGTCGATGCCATCGATGCCGTGCCGGGCGAGCTGGTCCTGCCGCGAATTGATCCGCAGCGTGGGCACGTTGGCCTGCCAGTCGGCACGGACATCGGCCGAGCCGGGGATGTCGCGGAGCACGCCCTCGATCTGCTTGCCGAGGTCGCCGAGCGTGTGGAGGTCGTCGCCGTAGATGAGCACGGCCACGTCGGCCTTCACGCCGGCCACGAGCTCATCGACCCGCATCTCGATCGGCTGGCTGAAGCCGAAGTTGGCCCCGGGCACGGCCTTGGACAGGGCCGCCGACATCCGCTCCACGAGCTCGTCGCGCGATACGTCCGCCGGCCACCGGCTCCGCGGCTCGAGCATCACCCACACGTCTGTCTGCTGCACGCCCATGATGTCGTTGGCGATCTCGGGGCGGCCCGTCTTCGAGAACACCGTGCGCACTTCGGGAAACTCGCCGAGCACCTTCTCGATCCGCGAGGTGAGCGGCACGGAGTCTTCGAGCGTGGCACTCGGCAGGCGATTGACCTCGATGAGGATGTCGCCCTCGTCGAGCCGCGGCATGAACTCCGCCCCCAGCCGCAGGGCGACAGGCACGCTCGCCGCCACGAGGCCCACGGCCACGAGTGAAATCACCACGGGGTGATAGACGGCCGCCCGCACGAGCGGGCGATAGGCCCGATGGAAGAGCCGCATGATGAGCGGCTCGTGCTCCTCTTCGCGGGCCAGCCACGTCGCCAGCACCGGCATCAGCGTGAGTGAGATCACGAGCGAGCCGGCGAGTGCGAACAGCACCGTGAGGGCCATCGGCCGGAAGAGCTTCCCTTCCGTCCCCTCGAGGAACAGGATCGGCAGATACACCACCGCGATGATGAGCTCGCCGAACATCGTCGGCCCGCGCACTTCGACCGCCGCATCGCGGACGACATCGACCTTCGCGGCGGTGGGCAGGGCGAGCCCCAGCCGGCGCACGCAGTTTTCCACCATGATCACCGAACTGTCGACGACGAGCCCGAAATCGATCGCCCCGAGGCTCATGAGGCTCGCCGGGATGCCCACGGCCCACATCACATTCGCGGCGAAGAGCATCGAGAGCGGAATGGCCAGCGATACGATCAGCCCGGCGCGGATGTTGCCCAAAAGCACGAGGAGCACGCCGATCACGAGCAGGCCGCCCTCGGCGAGGTTGTGGAGCACGGTGTCGAGCGTGCGGGCGATGAGATCGGAGCGATCGTAGAGGATCTCCAGGTCGACGCCCGGGGGCAGCGTGCGGCGAACCTCCTCGAGCTTCTCCTTGGCCGCGGTGACGACGCGGCGGCTGTTCTCACCACGGATCATCATCACCATGCCCGTCACGATCTCACCGCGGCCGTCGCGGGTGGCGACCCCCTGACGCACGAGCGGCGCGATCTCCACGCTGCCGATGTTGCGAATCAGCACCGGCACGCCACCAGCCGGGCTGCGCACGATCACTTTCTCGATGTCATCGATCGACTGCAGCAACGATTCGCCGCGAATGAACCGCTGCTCGCCGTTCTTCACGATGTAGCCGCCGCCGGTGCTGGCGTTGTTGCGCTGGAGCGCCTCGAGCA
>JBMLMS010000401.1:0-7530 GCA_049243925.1 Pirellulales bacterium | reverse complement strand
GCCAAGCGACGGGGCGCAGGCGTTGGTGAGGTGGTGGATGATGCCGGCGACGGCACCCTGCCGCTTGCTCGACTTCGTGGCGACGATCGTGCAGTCGGCGAGCGATGCCGTGAGGGTGCGCTGCCGCACGCGCTCGAGCACACGGGCGAACCGCTCGGGTGAGCCCGCAAGCAGTTCGCCGTGCACGAACAGCGTCGTCGGATTGAAGATGTTGATCACGGCAGCGATGGCGATCGCGAGGTATTCCGTGACGGTGCGGAGTTCGTGCTGAAAGTCGGCAGGGCGGGTCGTCAGCAGGTCGGCCACGGCAGCGAGTGAGACGGGTTTTGCGAGCTTCTCACCGATGAGCCTTACGAGCGCGGCGTCGGTGGCGAGCGTCTCCAGGCAGCCGCGGTTGCCGCAGCCGCAGCGCACGCCGTCCGGGACGACGGTGATGTGGCCCACCTCGCCCGCCATGCCGCTGTGGCCCGCCAAGAGCCGGCCGCCGCTCATCACGCCCAGCCCGAGGCCGGTGGCCGCGTCGAGCACTGCGAAGTCGTCGAGGCCCCGGGCGTCGCCATACAGCCATTCGCCGAGCACGAGGGCGTCGCTTTCCTGCACGAGGACGCACGGCACCCCGAGCCGGGTCTCGAGGTCGCGGGCCGGATTGTGCTTGTCGAGGAGATGCAGGTTCGGTGAGAAGACGATCTCGTGGAGCCGCTCGTTGACGAGGCCGGGCACGCTCAGCCCGATGCCATGGACGACCGCGGCGCTCGAGTGGATCAGCGTCCGGCACGCCTCCTCGACCGCGTCGAGGAGGGCGGGATAGCCGGCTGGCGTCGCGAAGCGGATCGTGCGTTTCTCAGTCACCGCACCGTCGAGGCCCGTGGCGACCACGCAGCAGGTGCCCGCATCGATCACGGCGCCGAGGACGGTGGCCGAGGCGGCAGCCATCCGCACGAGCCGGCCCGGGCGACCGAGCGCCTGTTCCGCCGGATCGAGCTCCTCGACAAGGCCGCGCCTGAGGAGCGCATCGACGGCCTTCGACACGGTCGGGGCGGTGAGGCCCGAGACGCGCGTGAGCGCTGCGCGAGACGAGGGTCCATGCCGCTGGATCGCCTCGAGCAGCCGTCGTTCGTTGATCCGCCGCAGGAGCGTCGACTCGACGCGGTTGTCGCTCTGCTTCATATGAGGCCGCTCACCGCGTGCCGAACCGGTGCACCATCGTGTGCCGGTAGGTCTGGCCCGGGTCGAGGCGGGTGGAGGGCCAGTCGGCATGGCGGATGCTGTCGGGATATTTCTGGGTTTCGAGGCAGACCGCCGCCTGCTTGCCGTAGGCGATGCCGCCCTTTCCCTTCACGCTGCCGTCGAGGTAGTTGCTCGTGTAGACCTGGATGCCGGGCTGGTCTGAAAGAATCTCGAGCGTGCGGCCGCTCGCTTGATCGCGGAGCAACGCCACCGACCGGAGGCTGCCGTCGGGCTTCCACCCGCGAACGACGTAGTTGTGGTCGATGCCTCCCGGGTTTTTCCCGTCGGCGCTTCCCGGCAGTCCGTCGATCGCCGCGCCGAGCGTGGCGACCGCAGCCCGCTCGGGCCGGAGGTCGAACGGCGTGCCGGTGACTGCCGCGAACGCTCCCGTCGGAATGCCCCCGGCATCGACCGGAAGGTACGAATCGGCAGCCACGGTGAGTTCATGGTCGCGGATCGTGCCCGAGGCCTGTCCGGCGAGATTCCAATAGGAGTGATGCGCCATGTTGACGATCGTCGGTGCGTCAGTCGTGGCCGACATCTCGACCCACAGTTCGCCGTCGGGGGTGAGCGTGTAGGTGACGTGGGCGGTAACCGTACCGGGATAGCCCTCGTCACCGGCGGGCGAGACGACCTCGAACTCGACGGCCGGCCCGCGCTCGGAAAGCCGGGGCTTCGCCTTCCAGAGCTTCTTGTCGAAGCCGACCAGGCCACCGTGCAGATGGTTCGCACCGTTGTTCTTGGCGAGTGTGTACTCCTTGCCATCGAGCTTGAACGTGCCGCCGGCGATCCGGTTGGCCACGCGGCCGCAGGTGGCGCCGAAGTAGGGATGAGTGCCGACGTAGCCGTCGAGCGTGTCGAACCCGAGCACGACGTCCGTCGGCGAGCCCTTCCCGACAGGCACATGAAAGCTCGTCAGGATCGCGCCGTAGTCGGTGATCTCAGCCCGCCATCCGCCGGGTACCTCGAGCGTGTAGAGCGACACCGGCTTGCCGTCGGAGAGGGAACCGAAAGGGCGGGCCACCGGCGGACGGAGGGATGTGGGCATGGGCGGGGCGGCTTCAGTGACTGCGATGGAGAGCGCGACGAGGCATGTCGCCGACAGGACGACCGCTCTGCGATCTGGCGTGAGGAGCATGACAGAGCCCGGGAAAGTTCGACACTTACTTAACGGCGTTTAGAATACACGCGTTCGCCGAATTGTGAAGGGATTTTCATGGGTCCCCGCGCCGCCGCACGGCCGCTTCGAGATGTTCTGTGCGGAGCGTGCGCCCACGGCCTGATGCTCGCGTGTGTCGCGTCGGCCGCGGCTGCCCCGGGAACCGGGAGCATCGATTTTTCCCGCGACATCCAGCCGCTGCTCGCGAAGCGGTGCGTGGCCTGCCACGGGCCCGACACGCAGGAGGGCGGTCTGCGGCTCGACCAGCAGGCTGGTGCGACCGCCGCGCTCGACAGCGGATCCCGGGCGATCGTGCCGGGCGACTCGGACGCAAGCGAGATCCTCGAGCGGATCACCTCCACCGACCCCGACGTGCAGATGCCGCCCGAGGGCGCCCGGCTCTCGGCGACGCAGGTCGACACGGTCACGCGCTGGATCGATGCGGGTGCCGAATGGAAGGAGCACTGGGCGTTTCGACCGCTCGTGCGGCCCGACGTGCCCGCGGTGGCGGATGTGGCCAATCCGATCGATGCCTTCATCCGGGCAGGCCTCGAACGCCGCGGTCTGCCCGTGCCGGACCCAGCCGAGAAGCGTGTGCTGCTGCGCAGGGTGACGTACGACGTCACAGGGCTGCCTCCCTCCGAGCAGGAAGTCCGCGACTTCCTCGCCGACGAGTCGCCGCAGGCGTGGGAGCGGGTGGTGGATCGGCTGCTCGCGAGCCCTCACTACGGCGAGCAGTGGGCCCGGCACTGGCTCGATCTCGTCCGCTATGCCGACACCAACTCCTTTGAGCGCGACGGCAACAAGCCCCATGCCTGGCGATACCGCGATTACGTCATCCGCTCGTTTAACGACGACAAGCCGTTCGACCGGTTCATCGTCGAGCAGCTTGCCGGCGACGAACTGCCGGATCCGACACCCGACGACCTGATCGCCACCGGCTACTACCGCCTCGGCATCTGGGACGACGAGCCGGCCGACCGGGAGCAGGCCCGCTATGACTGGCTCGACGACATCGTCTCCACGACGGGCCAGACGTTCCTCGGCCTCACGATCGGCTGCGCCCGCTGCCACGACCACAAGATCGACCCGCTGCCGCAGCGCGACTACTACGCTCTCCTGTCGTGCTTTCACAACATCACGCCCATGGGCGGCCGGCAGATGGATCCCGCCTTCATCGAGCGTGTGATTCCGACCGGCGACGAGTCGCCCGCGGAGGTGCAGCATCGTGCCGATGAACTCGACCGGCGACGCAAGGAGACCCAGGCGAACATCACGGCGATCGAGAAGCGGATCAAAGAACACGGCGAGCAGGCGCTCGACGACTTGGCCCGCAGCGATCTCGCCGCGTGGCGGAAGCAACTCGCCGCACTCGATGCGGAACGCACAGGCATCGCCAAGGCGCTCGTGGTGTCGGAGTTCGGCTCCACGCCGCCGCCCACCCACGTGTTCTACCGGGGCAATCCGCACGCTGAAACGAAGCCCGAGAACGAGGTCGAGCCGGCGTTTCCGGCGGTGCTCAATGCTCCGAGGCCCGAGATCCCCACGCCTGCAGCCGGGGCCAAGACCACCGGCCGCCGCACGGCGCTCGCGAAGTGGATCGCGTCGTCCGACAACCCGCTCACCGCTCGGGTGATGGCCAATCGGATTTGGCAGTACCACTTCGGCCGGGGCATCGTGCGCAGCCCCAGTAACTTCGGCTTCGCCGCCGATCCACCGACGCACCCCGAACTGCTCGACTGGCTCGCGGTCGAACTCGTCGCGAATGGCTGGCGGCTGAAATTCCTCCACAAGCTGATCCTGATGTCGGAGGCGTATCGCGGGGCGGCAACCTGCAACGCGGAAGCGTTCGCGAAAGACCCGCTCAACGACGCCTTCTGGCGGTTCGATATGCGCCGGCTCGCGGCCGAGGAGATCCGCGACTCGATCCACGTGGCCAGCGGCGTATTCAATCCGAAGATGTTCGGCCCCGGCGTCTATCCGGAGATCCCCAAGGAGGTGATGGCAGGCCAGTCGAAGCCGGGGGATGGCTGGGGCACGTCGCCTCCCGAGGAACAGGCCCGCCGCTCGATCTACGCGCACGTGAAGCGGTCGCTGCTCGCGCCGATCATCGCCGACTTCGACGTCGCCGACACCGACACCTCGTGCCCGGTGCGGTTCGTGACCACGCAGCCGACGCAGGCGCTCGGCATGATGAACGGCGACTTCCTGCAGATGCAGGCCCGCGTGTTCGCCGAACGCGTGCGGCGCGAGGCGCTCGCCGCGAACACGCAACCCGGCATCACGGCCGACGACGACACCGCCGCGATTGTCCGCCGGGCGCTCGAGATCGCCCTCACCCGGCCCGTGCGCGACGACGAGGTGGCCCGGGGCGTCGCGTTCGTGGACGCGCTCGAAGACCAGGACGGCGTCGGCCCCAGCCGTGCGGCCGAGATCTATTGTCTGATGGTCCTGAACCTCAACGAATTCATCTATCTCGACTGATCCGTCCCGAGACCGCATCCCAGCCCACGAGGCCCGCCATGACGCCGACCCCAGCATCACCCCACGGATCGTTCTGCCGTCGCACACGGCGCGAGTTCTTCTGGGAAGCCGGGGCATCGTTCACCGGCCTCGCGCTCTCGGGCCTCCTCGATGGGGAGTTCCTCGCGCGGCAGACGCACGCGGCGACGGGCACGCCCTTCACGAATCCACTGGCCGCCAAGCCGCCCATGTTCGCCCCAAAGGCGAAGAGCGTGATCTTCCTCTTCATGTACGGCGGCCCGAGCCACGTCGACACGTTCGACTACAAGCCGGCGCTCTATCCGCTCGACGGCCAGACGATCAAAGTGAAGACGAAGGGCCGCGGCGGCGAGCGGAGCGAGAGCCGCGTCGTCGGGCCGAAGTGGAAATTTTCACAGAACGGCCAGTGCGGCAAGTGGGTGAGCGAGTTGTTCCCGCACATCGCGATGCATGTGGACGACATCGCCTTCCTCCACTCCATGACGGCCGACTCGCCGATCCACGGCTCCGCGATGCTGCAGATGAACTCCGGCAAGATCCAGTCGGGTGCGCCCTGCCTCGGCTCGTGGGTCAATTACGGGCTCGGGAGCGTGAATGAAAACCTGCCCGGGTT
The DNA here is from genome assembly GCA_049243925.1 of Pirellulales bacterium. Classification (GTDB taxonomy): domain Bacteria; phylum Planctomycetota; class Planctomycetia; order Pirellulales; family UBA1268; genus RGVT01. The sequence continues at coordinate 2,029 of JBMLMS010000401.1, read as the reverse complement.
CGTGGTCATGCTCGATCCCACCGGCGGGCCGATTTCGGGGGCGAAAAACTGGTCGAGCGGCTACATGCCGGCGACCTACCAAGGCACGCTGCTGCGCTCGAAGGGCGCGCCGATCCTCGACCTCGCGCCTCCCGACGACATGCCGCTCGAGGCCCAACGGGCGATGCTCGACGCCCTCCGCGAGGCCAACACGGCCCACGCTCTCTCCCGCGGCGACAACACCGAACTCGCCGCCCGCATCGCCGCCTACGAACTCGCCTGGAAGATGCAGGAGCACGCGCCGGAGGCGGTGGATCTCGCCAGCGAAACCGAGGCAACCAAGTCGCTTTACGGCCTCGACAACCCGCGGACGGCCGATTTCGGCCGGCGCTGCCTGCTTGCGCGGCGGCTCGTCGAGCGGGGCGTGCGGTTCGTCCAGCTCTATTCGGGCGGCGCCCACAACGACGACAACTGGGATGCCCACGGCGACCTCGTGAAGAACCACGAGTTCCACGCCGGCAACACCGACCAGCCGATCGCGGCCCTGCTCACCGATCTCAAGCGATCGGGCCTGCTCGACACCACGCTCGTGATCTGGGGGGGCGAGTTCGGCCGGCAGCCGACGGCCGAATATGCCGAGGGCACGGGCCGCGACCATAATTCGTTCGGGTTCACGATGTGGATGGCCGGCGGCGGCATCAAGGGAGGCGTGAGCGTCGGCGAGACCGACGAACTCGGCGCCGCAGCGATCACGCCGGAGCACGACGGCCGGGTAGGCTTCCACGTGAAGAGCCTGCACGCCACGGTGCTCCACCAGCTGGGGCTCGATCCCAACCGCCTGAGCTACTTCTTCGGCGGCCTCGACCAGAAACTCGTGGGTGTCGAGCACGTGCAGCCCATCCGGGAAATCATCACATGAATCGGCTCTCGTTGATGATCGCATTGCTCGCGCCGCCGGCGGCGCTTGCCGAAGCGCTGCCGACCGCCGTGCAGACCGGTACGCCGCGGCGCGTGATCGCGGCCGACTCCTCAACGAAGACGCTCGCATCGGTCGCGCCTGATGGCCGGGTCGAGTGGCGGCTGCCGGTGGGCGCCATTCACGACCTGCACATCCTCCCCGACGGCCACATTCTCTACCAGGACGGCTGGACGCGGATCGTGGAACTGGACGAGCACCGCAAGCCGATCTGGGACTACAACGCGAAGCGCAACGGCAACGCCGGCCGCAGCGTCGAGGTGCACGCCTTCGAGCGGTTTCCCGATGGCACGACGATGATCGTCGAGTCGGGGCCAGCCAGGATCATCGAGATCGATCGGGAGGGCAGCATCGTCCGCGAGGTGCCACTGACGGTGAAGGCCCGCTCGGCCCACTCAGACACGCGCAATGCGCGGAAGACCGCCGCCGGCACATACCTCGTGGCCCACGAGAAGGACGGCGTGGTCCGCGAGTACGACGCCGCTGGCAAGGTGATCTGGGAGTTCGACGTGCCGCTCGAGAAGCCGGCGAAAGGCGGCCACGGCCCCGAGGCCTTCGGTGACCAGGTCTACTCGGCCGTGCGGCTCGCGAACGGCAACACGCTCATCGGCACGGGCAACGGCCACTCCGTGCTCGAAGTGACGCCCGACAAGGCGATTGTCTGGAAGGTCGAGCAGCATGAGCTCCCCGGGATCACGCTTGCCTGGGTGACGCAGGTGGAGCGATTGGCGAACGGCAACACCCGGTTGATCAACTGCCACGCCGGCCCCGACAACCCGCAGATCATCGAGGTGACTCCTGAGAAGCAGGTCGTCTGGACGTTCAGAGATTTCAAGACGTTCGGCAACTCGCTGCCCGTCGCGGTCGTACTCGACCCCTGAGCGGTGTCATGACGGCTGCGGATGCATTCGGATGACGAGTGATTCGTAGCCGAGCGGCCGGTCGTAGGCCGGCGTGTGCTCGACGCGATCGACCTTCGAGATGAGATCGATCCGCCCCACGTGGTTGCAGAGCCGGGTGAGCAGGGTCCGCATGACCGTGCGGGCGTGGGCGGCACCGAGGCAGAGGTGGGCG